>CAYIBV010000036.1:0-6161 GCA_964361725.1 uncultured Methanosarcinales archaeon
AGTTAATGCCACAGAGCCGGATAATCATGTTTTAGTGTACAGCGACAACACTACTGTTTTTGCCATTAATACCAGTAGCGGCTTAATCAACTTTACCCCCAACTCCAGCCAGGTGGGCAACTATAGTATTAACATCTCTGTGCGCGATAATGTGGAAGGCTGTTCCATTACTGCCAGCAGGACGTTCCTGTTAAGCATTGGTAATTCTGCTCCTGTTTTAAACACGACTATCCCAAATCAGACGTGGGAGCAAAACGTCCAGCTTACAGGGTTGGATTTAGACACGTACTTTTCTGACTCTGAAAACGATACCATGACATACACTGAACGTAATGGCGGCCATGTAACTATTGCCATCAGCAGCGTCGGCGTCGTTACGTTTGCTCCAGAAACTAATTTTGCCGGTGCAACGTGGGTCATTTTTACCGCAAATGATAGTTTACTCACTGTCAGTTCCAACAATGTAACACTAAATATTACGGGAGATACTATTGCGCCGGCGATTACCATAAATGCCCCAAATGCCACGCAAAAAGCATCAAAACTCCAGACCCTCCTGAACGTTACTATTTCTGAACTGGGAGAGATTAAATATAATTTAAACAACAAGGGAAATTCTACACTCTGTAGTTTGTGTTCCAATGGAGCTACCACGTTAAACTTTACCCATTTTGGGAATCATTCTGTTATCGTTTACGCTACTGATGCCGTAGGGAATGTAAATTCTACAACAGTAAACTTTAACCTTACTCTGGATACAGATGGTGATGGCCTTCCTGATGGAGAAGATGATGACAGTGATAATGATGGATTTAATGACATTAATGACACGCTGAGGGGAAACAGGAGCAGTATCACGGGAAATATTCCCCGTTTTAACTTCACTGTTGATGGCTCAGGAAATACCTCTCAACAATTTACTGGCACATTACAGGTAAATATTTCCAATACCTCTCGCAGCTTAGTGGTCTTTAGTTACAATTTTGGCATAAATCAAACTCTGGTTCTTTCCAATGTCTCCATAGACCAACAAGCAGTAGGAGCAACAACGGGAAGCATCGTGGTGCGGGGCATTAACCTCACGGCAGGAGGAACAAAAGCTCTGTATGTAGAAAAGATTTTAGGCTCTAATTCGCTGTGCCTGAAAGATGCCCCCATTGAAAATACTAATGAAATTAGTTCTTCCTGCAACGGTACGAGTGAGTACAGCGTTCGCTGTCCGGGATCAAACGGGACATATACCTGTACAGATGAAGGGGCAGCGTACAAGATTACTGGTCTCAATCATTCTGGGATTATTGAAGCAGAGAATGGTACCTCTGGAAGCAGCGGCTCAAGCGGCAGCAGTGATAGTAGTAGCAGTTCCAGTAGCGGCTCAAGCAGCAGTGCGGGGGGAGGAAGTCTCGTGGAAACGCCGGGAGCATGCGCTGTACGACAAGAATGTACAGAATGGAATCCAAAAAGTTGTATGCAAGGAACTCAAACCAGGACGTGCATTAAAACAAAGAGTGATTGCAGTGTCTCTGAATCTTCTGAAGACCGCGGGTGTTCTTGTATTCCCCAATGGCAATGTACTATCTGGGTTCCGGAAGAATGTCCGGCAGATGGCCAGCAGGAACGGGCTTGTATTGACTTGAATCAATGTGGACTTAGCAGTGATCTTCCGGAGAAGAGGGATTGTCAGTCATCAGAAGAACGTGCTCGTAGTGCTCTTGCGGGAAGAGCTTTTTTTGACAAGTTTACATCTTTAGGGCAGGATTTAACCGTGTATTGGGTGGGATTTATCATCTTAATAGTGGGGATTGTCATGGGATTATATTATTATTTCCAGAAAGGAAGAGAATCTAACGTTCTTTCTCCTCATCCTCCTCACATTGAAGTGATTCCCCCAGAGATTCCTCCAGCACAAATAACCTCCTCTTCAAAAATTCCTAAAGCTGGTCGTACATCCAAGAATGCGGTGAAACCATCAACCATTCCAGAAAAAGATTCTCTCTCGCCGCTGGAACGAGAACGTCTTCGGATAGAAAGAGAACTAGAGAGATTAAAATAAATCTTCTGCCTTACCCAAACACTTTTTTGAAAAAACTCTGGCTGGGCTTTTCTTCATGAAGCTGCTTAATCAGTTCCATCTGTTTCTTTGTAAGCTTTTGAGGAACTTCAATGCGCACTTTGACCATTTGATCTCCTCTGGCATGATCATGGACAGAAGGTAATCCCTTCCCCCGCATGCGGAAAATCGTTTCAGAAGATGTTCCTTCTGGGATAGTTAATTTTGCTTTTCCGTCGATTGTGGGGATGTCAATATCATCACCAAGAACGGCTTGGGTAAATGAAATGGGAACAGTGATATGAATATCTCTTTCCCGCCGTTCAAAATAGTCATGCTTTTGAATACGAATAAGAACGTACAAGTCTCCTAAAGAACCACCAGACTCTCCCACTTCTCCTTCTCCTGCTACCCTCAGGCGCATTCCTTCCTCAACACCTGCAGGAATGGTAACCTCCAACTCCCTTTTCTTTCGTGCCACTCCTTCTCCTCCGCAATCTTCACAAGAATCCTGCGGCAATTCTCCCCGGGCATGACAGTAGGGGCATGGCCCGGTTTGTTGGAATATGCCAAACGCCGTCCGTTGCGTTCGTTTTAAATATCCGGAACCATGACAGTGATGGCATGACTCCATGTGCAGTGCTCCTTTCCCTTTGCAGGAAGGGCAGTGTTCTAATTTATTTAATTTGATCGTTCGTGTCGTCCCTTTTGCCACATCTTCCAGCGTAAGTTCTACTTCTGTGATAAGATCAGCTCCCCGCCTCCCGCGAGAACGTCGCTGAGAACCGCTAAATAATTGGTCGAAGATATCATCAAAATCACCGAATGCCCCGGAACGGAACTGCGACATGATGTCTGAATAATCAAATCCTTCAAATCCATGGCCTGATCCCGAAGCGCCGCCGCCAGAGAAAGCAGCACTCCCAAACTGGTCGTACTGCTGTCGCTTCTTGTCATCTCCTAATACTGAAGCTGCTTCACTAATTTCTTTAAATCTTTCCTCGTGCTCTTTCTTTTTCTCATCAGGAGCGCGGTCGGGGTGAAACTGCATCGCCAATTTCTTGTACGCTTTTTTGATGTCCTCTTTGCTGGCGTTTTTATCGACGCCGAGGAGTTTGTAATAATCTTTAGCTGCCATGGCTCACCTGACTCACTTTTTGTTCCAGTTGTTCTGGCGGAAAATCCAGATAAGCAAAGATGGTTTGTTCCATCTTTTTAATCTTTTGGGCGTAGCGCTCCCAGACTTCCGGTGAACGGGGGTAACGTTCCTGTAAATATTTTAATCGTTCTTCTAACAATACAATTTTTTCTTGTAACACTCTCCAATCCGCGTAATGCACAATACGTTCCTCCCACGTGTAATCTTCATGTCTGGGGTTGCTTACATTTTTAAGTGCTACTGCCAGTTCCGGAAATTGCTCTTTAAAGATGAGGGAAGCAACATCTCCTTCGTACATATTTGGATATTTTTCCTGCATTTCTGTCCAGAATTGCTGTTGTTCTTCCGTGATTTTTGCATCTTTATGATAATGATTTTTTCCAAACTCTTTGATGGTGATCATCTTAAACAGATCATGGAGTATTCCCAGACAACGCACTAATTCTGGGTTAAGAGGAACATTTTTCTTCTGTAATTCTTCTGCAAGTATCAGAGAGACTTTTTGCACGCGCTGGCAATGATGAAGTATATTATCTGGCACTTTGTACTCAGCGAAATAGTCCAGGCATTGTTGTGGGGTGGGAAGGATCATAGTTTTCGTACAACTCCAGTGTTTGCATCCACTTCTACGAGGTCGCCGTCTTTGAAGACTTTAGTGGCCACATGTGTTCCCACAATACAGGGGATTTTAAATTCTCGTGAAATAACCGCGGCATGGGATAACATCCCTCCTTCGTCAGTCACAATAGCTCCTGCCCGAGCAGCTATATCCATAATATTTGGTTGGGTCATTTCTGTAATGAGAATTTGTCCTGTTTTAAAGTTGTTTCTGGCTTCCCGCATTTGCTGCACATGATTTGCATGCAGTACAAACACAATACCATGTACTTTTCCCAGATTTGCCGCTGTTCCTGAGATCTCCTGACGGGCTTTGACTTCATATAATTCTCCCAACTCCTGCTTCGTTAATTGTTCTGCTTTATCTCCAGAGGAAAACGTCAGTTCTCCATTTTTCCATAAGCCCACAAAACAGGCAGTTCTGTTTTCTTTTTCTTGTGCTGATAAGGGAATGCCACGCAATATGAGTGCTTCCACGTCTTCCAACAAATATAATTTTGTTAAATCCTGTACAGATTCGCCGGTTCTCTGGCTAATCTCTTTCATAAGGTGTATAAGATAAAAATCACTGCCACCCCAATAAGATTTAACTTTTGTACGGTTCAAAGACAGTTGCTGCACCAAAGAAACTTTTTCTATCAAGTGCGGTTTACGAGCAAGTATTTTTTCTTGTTGTACACGCAGTTTCTCTTTTTCATGGATCAGGTCTTTTTGTATTGTTTTCTTATCAAGTTCGTACCTGGCTTGTAATGTTTCTAAAACCTCTGGCATTGTATAGTGTGCTGCAACCAGCCAGGGATATTGTTGTGCATGGGAAATGAGAGTACTCTCTGAAAAATCTCCTAGTAGAATCTTCTGCCAGTCCAATTGTTCTTGCCCTATTTCATCCAAGTCCACAGGATTTAACAGAAGCAATACCTCCTCCTCAGAAAAGTGATGATGTAATTCCTGCACCACATGCTGAGTCCCTTGCACTTGCGTGGCGCGGAAATAACTCAGTGTCTGGGCATAACAATTGAGTAATTGCCTAAACAGTTCAAACAACTCATCTTTTGAAATGGCAGCATAATCGGTATTCTTTAACTTTTGAAATAATCTCCTATAATCTGCACACTCTGCATCCGCTTCCTGAAGAAACAGCTTGACGGCAAGGGGGTCAGCAAACACTTTTCCCCGCTCTGCATCATTTTCCAAATCTTTGGGTGAATGATACGTAGTAATTTGATTCTTGCGTGAAACGGACAAAATGGTGTCTACTTGATTCCACATAATATGGCGTAGCTGTTGTGGTCCAATCAAATTACCTTGAATATTCCAGTGGGGCTGATGATTCGCCCAGACAAAGGTGTAATTTGACATCTCTGTCCTCAACTCAATTCTCGTACTGCTCTCTCCACAGTCTTTGGCACCGCCACCATTAAATGATTTCTCGCACTTCGATACGCCGGCAATAGCTGACAGAAAGGATTAGGTACATCTCCTTCCATTCCTGCGTACTCATTGAGCGGGGTAAGAACACGGGGCTGATTCTCAAAACCAGCATAAATCTGCCGCACTTGACTGGCATTCGATGCTGCCATGGGAAGTATCACTCTGCGATCAGCATCATCAACATGAGCAACTGTCAGTTTATGATATTGTCCCGTAGCTACTAATCCAACTTCCATCAATGCTTGATCCCTGAAAATACCTTCCACACGTACAGCATAGTTAAAAAACTCTTCAA
Source organism: uncultured Methanosarcinales archaeon (assembly GCA_964361725.1). GTDB lineage: Archaea > Nanobdellota > Nanobdellia > Woesearchaeales > GW2011-AR9 > CAYIBV01. The sequence goes on from CAYIBV010000036.1 coordinate 5,554, forward strand.
GTTCTTCCGAATATCCTACCATTGCATCCACTGCAGCAACCAATTCAGCGTTCCGCCTTCTCCACGGCTCTTGGTAGATACCGCTATCCAACGCTAATCGAACCATGCCCTGTTTTTGTCTTGCCAATTCCTCTCCTGTTTTCATGGTGCTGGGATGGAGTCCGCTTCCGCTAGACATAACAGTAACGCGATTAGCCAATCCCCAGTTCATGATGGTATCTTTGGCAATAGCTTCCGCCATGGGACTTCGTCCATTATTTCCCGTACAAACATATTCGATAGTTATCATTTTTCCCCCTTTCAGTCTAATGAAAATAAAAAGAAGTAAAATTTACTTCTCTTTAAACTTGGCATCTACAACGTTCTCGTCATCACCACCATTATCACTCTTGGGAGTCTTCTCCTCGCCAGCAGATTGTTGCTTCGCTGCCGCTTCCTGGTAAATCTTAGAGCCGATCTCCTGCATGGCTTTGTTCAATTCTTCAATCTTGGCATTTATGGCTGTAGGCTCGCCGCTAACACGCGCTTCTTCCACTGCTTTTAATTTCTCTTCAATCTTTCCTTTAGTGGCAGCATCTACTTTATCACCAAATTCTTCCAGCACTTTA
>CAYIBV010000036.1:6171-10497 GCA_964361725.1 uncultured Methanosarcinales archaeon
TTGATATATTACTGCTTCCGCGTTATTCTCCGCTTCAATCTTGGCGCGCAGTTTTTCATCATCCGCTTCGTGCTGTTTCGCTTCTTCTTTCATGCGTTCGATCTCCTCTTTACTTAACGCTCCCGAACCGGTAATCTGAATTTTCTGCTCTTTACCTGTTCCTAAATCTTTTGCGGAAACATGGACAATACCATTAGAATCAATGTCAAACGCGACTTCAATTTGTGGTACTCCACGAGGCGCGGGAGGAATGCCCACTAAATCAAATTGTCCTAATACTTTATTGTCTCCAAACATCGGTCTTTCTCCCTGACCAATGCGAATGGTTACTGCCAGCTGATTATCTGCTGCAGTGCTGAACACTTGCGATTTCTTGGTGGGAATAGTGGTATTGCGTTCAATCAACTTAGTAAAGACGCCTCCCAGAGTTTCAATTCCTAAACTCAGCGGCGTAACATCCAGCAATAAGACATCGCGCACTTCGCCCGCTAACACTCCCGCCTGGATCGCTGCTCCAACGGCGACTGCTTCATCAGGATTAACAGATTTGTCTCCATCTTTTCCGGTTAATCGTTTCACTAACTCTTGCACGGAAGGGATACGAGTACTTCCCCCAACAAAAATAACTTTATTGATTTTATCAAGGCTTAGCCCGGCATCATGCAAAGCATTCTTCGCTGGTCCTTCCAGTCGTTTTAAGATAGGGGCAATAAGTTCTTCAAACTTTGCCCGTGTTAATTCATCTTTGATATGCTTCGGCCCATGTTGGTCTGCCGTAATGAAAGGAATACTGATTTCCACTTTCATCTTAGAAGATAATTCAATCTTCGCTTTCTCTGCTGCTTCTTTCAGCCGCTGCACGGCGACAGCATCAGTATTGAGATTTATGCCAGTAGACTTTTTGAAAGTACTTACTAGGTGATCCATAATAATCTGGTCAATATCATCTCCCCCTAAGAGATTATCTCCATTCGTGGCTTTGACTTCAAACACCCCGCCGCCTAATTCTAAGATAGACACGTCAAACGTGCCTCCCCCAAAGTCAAACACTAAAATAGTATGCTCTTTATCTTGCTTATCCAGTCCATACGCCAGCGCTGCCGCTGTGGGCTCGTTAATGATCCGTAACACATTCAATCCAGCAATTTCTCCGGCATTCTTGGTGGCTTGCCGCTGAGCGTCATTAAAATAGGCAGGAACAGTGATCACCGCGTTCTTCACCGGCTGTCCAAGATACGCTTCCGCGTCACGTTTTAATTTCTGTAAAATCATCGCAGAAATTTGTTCTGGAGTGTAGTCTTTCCCATCAATTTCTATTTTTTCATTAGAACCCATTTTTCGCTTAATAGAACGGATCGTATGTAAAGGATCCACAATAGCCTGGTTGCGTGCTACTTGCCCAACAATAACTTCTTCATCTTTAAGATGAACGACGCTTGGCGTAGTGCGTGTTCCTTCCGAGTTGCTGATAATGGTTGGTTTTCCCCCCTCCATCACCGCGACCGCGGAAAATGTCGTTCCTAAATCAATTCCGATAGTTGTTCCTGAGATTGTTTTGCTTGTCATTTTTTTATCCTCCTATCCAATATACTGTGGTTCAGTTTCTTCTATGATATTATTACCGGTTTCGTTGCTATTGCCGATTTCGTTGCGTGGAATATCTTTATTATTCATCGTAGCTGCTATGGCCACTCCCGCGGCAAAGGCGGACTCCATGAACTTCGCCACTAAAGGAATATCTTTCATGTGCATTTCCGCAAGTAAGGTCTGATTATCTTTCTGTAATCGGGCAATAGCTTTTTCCAATACTATTTTACGGTATTCCCCATCGTTTGACTTATTCATTTCCTGCATGATCTTTGTTGCTTTCTCTATAAATGCCCTATTAATCATTTGTACTTCGTTCATGATTTCACCTCAGTATGATTTTTCTGTCCGGCACTTAGTTTTACCCGGGCATGGCGTATGACTTTCCCATGAAGCACATACCCTCTCTGAAATTCTTCCAAAATAGTGTTCTCCGGCAAGTGAGATTCTACTTTCATCAACGCTTCATGATAATAAGGATCAAACGGTACGCTTTCCGTAGGAATGGGCAGTACTTCATTTTGTTCCAGCAAAGCATTCAATTGGGCATATAATAATTCCACCCCTTTCATAAGGTCTTTAGGGGAGGTATTTTCATTCATGCTTCGTAACGCTAGGTTAAATTCATCAATGATGGGAAGCAACTGTACGAGGATGTCTTTTCCGGCCATTTGCTTCAGTTCATCCATGCGCTTTTCCATCTGTTTGCGATAATTTTCAAAATTGGCCTGCGTACGCTGCAATAACTCTTTGAGTTCTTGCTCGTTCGTCTGCTTCTCTTCAGGCAGTTCTGGTCCTTGAGAGGGGTTTTCGGCATCCATTTTGTTCACTTTAAATCAACACTGAAGACTTAAAACACATTTACTATATAAACTTTGTGGGAAAAGTTTAAAAATTCCTCTATCATCTCTTCTGGTATGAGTCAGCGTATTACCATTGTTCGCGTTCGGAGAAAAAGCAGTGATAATATTAATGAAGAACTGCAATGGTTAGGCAATTCATTGGGATTATTTACGGCAAGGGATAAAGATCGAAGTTGTTTTCGGGTGTTCATCACTTTAATCCGCAAAGCAAAACGGAATGAACCATTAACCTCAGATGAGATTGCCGAACGATCTGACTTGAGTAGAGGCACGGTCGTGCATCATCTCCATCGATTGATGGAAGCAGGCCTGGTAGTGCGAGAAAAGGAGGGCTATTTGCTGCGGGAGAATTCCCTACACAACATTGTCCGTGATATTCATCGTGACCTGGAGAATTTTTTTGAAGAATTAGAACAGGCCGCTCAGCAGATTGATGAACGGCTGGGGAACTAAGGTTAACGTTAAATAAAGATAAGAAAGAAAAGATTAAAAAAAAGAAAAATTTCCTCTAACTAGGCAGAGTCACTTTCAGGTCATCAAATATCATCGCCCCATCTGAAAATCCTGTAGGTGGGCTGATAAACAACGATACCACTTCATTGGGTTTAGTGATGTGCCAATTAGTAATGCTCATCCTCTTCCATCCGGTGGCATCAAGATCTGCAATGGTTGCCGTACACTCCGTCTGGAAAAAGACATTTGTGCCATTGAACACTATATCACAATTATCAAACCCGTAGTTGAGAATTTCCATGGATGTTTCTGGCTGGCTGAAATTCGCCTTGAAATTAAACGAAATATTGGCAATGCCCATCACTCCCGGTACAAAGTTCGGCAATTTTAATCCACATGCCGATGTATCCATCCATGATTTATACATCGCTCCATTCGCCCCGGAAAATGTCTCATTGTGGAGCACCCAGGCACCGAGGTCAACGCAGCCATTATCACTATCACTTAACCCATCCGTTTGCACATACCATCCTGCCGGCAGGGTGGGATCATCCGGCCGTGCCGTGGCAAAAGAGGTATTGAGGCCGATTAAGTACACTTCAGTACTAAAGTGAGGGACAATCCATTCCAATTGCTCAATCAATCCATCAGCATCATCATCAATCATTATAACATTATCTACTCCTTCGGTTCCATTTACTGTTACATGTTTCAACTGTACTAACGATGGTGGTAAAGGATTAATGTAAGTCCGCACTGGAACATTGGTATAAGGAATCACTGAAGACACAGTAACTTTCTTGCTATCACGACGGAAATCAATCTCTTCATGCTTCACCGGTCCCGGAAGATTATAATAAACAGATAATCGCTTTTCCTTCTTGGTGATGTCATAAATTGTCAGGATGTTTTCGGTTTCCAGAGACTCAACGGTAAATGTATCTACCACTATGGGGTCATGCTTTCCTTTCGGTGTCACAAAGACTTGAACAGCAGAAGCTTCTACAGGCAACGGCACGACAATGCTCTTTGGCTTATGCTGTAATTTTAATTCCAGAAGAAACGTGACCTCTTGACCAACGACAACGGCAGAGGCTGGTTCCTCAGATAAAACTTTGTATTCCTCTGTGTCAGTAACTGCCACAACACTTACGGCAGAAAACAGTAAAACCTCCAGTAACAATAATCCCACAACATTTTTGTATTTCATTTAGTCCACCCCTCGTTTTAATATAAATAGATTATTACAAGCAGAGTTATACTATATATAATTTTCTATACTCTAGATACGGTCATCTTAGCGAATGATGTTTCTTCTGAGCTCTTTTTTGGATGAGATTTAACAATTTATTATGCAAAAAATTTCGTGGTGTAAAACCTCGCTATTTATGGCGCAAGAAATGAAGAAACACACTTCATTTCT
>CAYIBV010000037.1:0-10485 GCA_964361725.1 uncultured Methanosarcinales archaeon
AGAAGTTATTACAGTGTAGGCATTCTGGCTGAGTCGCTTTGTAAGGGCTTTATCCTGTAGAAGGCGAAAAATGGCCTTGGCCATGGCTTCTTCATCTCTCGGTGGGACGAGCAGGCCGGTATGTTCTGGAAGGACAAGTTCTCGTGTTCCACCAACATTGGTGGCGATGATGGTTTTTTTCATGCTAAACGCTTCAAAGATAATCCTGGTGAGTGGTTCCGGCCAGAGGGAAGGGGAGATGATGAATGCGGCATTTTCATATTCTTGTTTCATGGTTTCATGGGAAATTTGGCCGAGGAAGGTGACATTTTGTTCTAAATTAAGTTCTTTGGTGAGGGTAAGCAGTTTCTGCTTTGCAGAACCATCGCCGGCAATGCGTAGCTGGGATTGCGGAAAAGTATCTACCACACAACGGAATGATTTTAGGAGGTAATCAAATCCTTTGGTTGCTTTGAGACCGCCAGCGGTGAAGAGGGTGTAATTTTCTTTTTTCTTTTCTTTGCGATTGGAGACGGAGGAGAGGTCCCATTCTTCTTTTTGCACGCGGATGGTCGTCACGTTCTCTGGAGCGATGCCGGAGCGGATGACTTGTTCACGGACGTAGTCAGAGACGGTAATATAATGATCAAGGTGTTTGATAGAGTTCACCAGACGTTTATTTTGCTGGTAAAAGAAAGGGAGGAATATGGTGCTGAGCCATGGTTTGTTGTAAGCTTCCTGAAAAGTTTGGGAGAGCCATTGTTTGTAATCTTGTTTAGTATACTGAAAAGGAAGCGATTCTTGTTCCAAAGGAACGGAGAGATTGCATAAGAAGCGGTAGTCACGGATAGTAAACAGAGTAGGAATGGCGAGCTTTTTGGCGGCTTGATGTGTGGCGATGAGCATGGAGGCATCCTGAACGTGGACAAGATCAGGTTTTTCTCTGGAAAGAATATCATAAATTTTTGTTGTCATGTACTTGTCCAAGAGCGGGTTGCCGATAAGGAGGACTTGATTTGGGATGTTTTTAAGCAGGGGAAGAGAATGGCAGCGTACGGGCATGAGATGAGTCTGTTTGGCAGTGATGATAAATACTTCTTCCTGTGGGGAGAGATTTCGGGCGAGATGGAGGCTGCTGATTTCCGCTCCGGAAGTTTTTTGCCCGATGAATGTCCCTACGATGGCTATTTTCATGGCATTATGGTTCTGAGAGCAGTTTAAAAGAGTTGTGAATTTATGGGCGAATTTGAATGGATACACCAAATATTCTTAAAGAGAGGGGCGTTTTTAGTTCTATGCCGCACATTCATGATAAGATTGATTTCTGTGTGGAAGTGTTTATTGTGCATAATAATAAAGTGCTTCTGCGCAAGCATGATAAGTACAAGATTTGGCTGAGTGTAGGAGGGCATATTGAGTTGGATGAAGATCCGACCCAAGCGGCATTGCGGGAGGTGAAAGAGGAAGTGGGTTTAGAGGTGGAATTAGTACCCAAAGAACAAGTTCTCGTGGGTCTTATCCCCCCAGTGTTTTTAACCCGTCATAAGATTAATGAACATCATGAACATGTAGTTCTCATTTATTTTGCCAGAGCAAAAACAGATCAGTTAGTTCTTTCAGATTCAGAGCAGAGTGATGGATGCAAATGGTTTACTTTAGAGGAATTAGATGATCCCGTATTTGGAATTATACCAGATGTGGTTGTGTGTGCCAAAGCGGCACTGGATGCGGTTGGGATTTATGTTAGGTGATACTCTTTTGTATTTTAGATAATTTCCATTGTTTTACACGCAGAAAAGAAAGCCTCGGCTTTTAAGCCGAGGTTCTTTTCTGGTGTCCTGAAAATGCGGGGTCGAGAAAGCGCCTCAGTTCAAGCCACGGATTTTAGTCCGTGGTGAGGCGCTTTCCCGCATTTTCATGACTTTGAGTTTTGTCTTTGAGTGCGTCGAGTAAGTCTGGATTAGCTGTTTGGTAATGTTAGATTCACTATACTTCTCAGCGTGTTTCTTTCCGGCCATTCCCATTTTTTTTCTTACAAGTGGATTTTCAATGAGTTGCTGTATCGCGGCATGAAGCTCTTCCTCATTTCCTGGAGAAACGAGAATGCCGGCAGTGTCAGGGATAGTTTCTTTAATGCCGCCGATACGTGTTCCAATCACAGGCTTACCGGCAGCCGCAGCTTCAATGGCAATTCGTCCGAATGGTTCCGGCCATATGGAGGGAAAGACGACAATGTCTGCATTTGCATAGAGAGAAGGAACTTGGTGATAGGGGACGGGAGGATGGATAGTCACATTGAGATGTTTCTGCTGGATGAGGCGCTGCAATTCTTCTTTCATAGGGCCGTCGCCATAGAAATCACAGTGGCAATGCAGGCCCTGAATAGCGCGCAGAAGAAGATGCGGTCCTTTCGAGCGAAGTAAAGAGCCAAGGTAAAGAATGTTAGGAGGATTGTTCTGTAGTTGTTTTCGTGGTGTGGGAATGGCGAAAGAGCGTATGTTAATGATGTTAGGAATGACAGTGCTTGATACACCATGCTGTAGGAGAACTTTGTGCACATATTCGCTGATGGCGATGATATGGCAGTACTTGAGAGCGTGACGAAGTTTAGCGTAGTGGTTGTAGATCAATGTTAAAGCAAGAGGATTGTACTTTAGAAAAGGAGTATTCTTCATTTTTCCTATTTCTGCTGAATCAGCCTGACAGGAGAGGAACTGGGAGAAGGAACATTTGATCTTACATTCAGTCTTTCCGTGGAAGATGCGATCGCCTTTCGGACAGAGAGCGGGATAACTTTCCATGGTGGCGAACAGAGGGATGTGCAGGTGTTTTAATTTTGGGGCAGCGATGACACTCGCACCGAGAAAGTGGATAAGATCAAAAGGAATTTTTTTGGTGAGATGAGCGACTTCTCGTACCACAGAACGGGGAAAGAGAGTACAGCGTACAAGATTATGCTTTATTCCCTGCGGCGTTTCGCCTGTTGTGAGGGTGCGGTAAATTCTAACACCGTCTTTCTTTTCAAACGAAGGGAGAGAGGGATGAGAAGAGGTAAGGACAGAAACAGAGACGTTTCTCTTAGCAAGGGCAGTGGCAAGGATATGCAGGTTGATTTCTCCTCCGCCCATGACGCGAGGATGGTAGTATTCTGAGACAAAAAGGATGCGCATAACCTATTTTGAAGAAAATAAGTTTATAATGGTTATGGATTTGAATTCATTGTGTTGCAATAGTTATACTGAAAGACATAAATGGTTATACAGATTTTTATGTCTTTCAGATAATAGTAACTGACTTTTTGTATAAATATTTAGGTCACTTACTATATGTTGAAATATTTGTTTTGTGCTTTAATATGGGATGAATCAGTCTTTGATAAATCTGTTCGTATCCTGTAATGCTGTTTTCCCAAAAGAAGTGTTTTGCCGATGTTGTAGAAAGAGGTTTGTGCTGAGCGACAGCAATGATCTTTTCTGCAAGTTGGGTGCTGTTTTTTGGTTCTACGAGAACATATTGTCCGTGAATAACTTCAGGAATGGATCCTACATTGCTGGCGATGATGGGTTTTTCCAGTGCTGCTGCTTCCAAAACATTGTATCCAAAGCCTTCTGACAAAGAGGGGATAACAATGCAGTCTGCAGCGGCAAGGTAGGTTTTAAGTTCGCTGTAGGGAACAGAAGGAACAATCTTTATGTCATTCTCAGAAAGTTGAAGTGTTTTAATCAGAGACTGTAGTTCTTGGTATTTCTTGTTGTACTTTTCGATGGATCCCAACAAGAGAAGAAGAGTGGCATGCGGGATGGTTTCTTTGATTTTAGGAACGGCATGAATGAGATATTCAAACCCTTTCGATGGGCCGGGCCTTCCCCAGGCAAGATAGAGAAATTTGTCTGTTGTTCCCATGGTCTGTCGAAGGGCAGTAATATCTTTCTTTGCAGGGAGAGAGGTTTTCCATTCTGTGATATCAAACCCGTTGTAAATGGTGGTAACTTTCTCAGGAGGAATGTTCCGTTGCAGGAGATTATTCTTTGTGGCATGCGAGACACAGATGTAATGGTCAAAAGGAAGGAGGTAGATAGCACGCTCCAACACATCGTGAATAATACTCTTAAACCAGGAAAAGTTGGTGACATAACTCCATTTACCAACCCATACTTCATGTACAGTAAGAACAACCGGTTTGCCTGTAAGTTTGCCTGCTATCCAAGCCGGAAATGCTCCGTTGAAAGTGGTGGTCTGGATGAGGTCATGATGTTGTGCTAATTTGATTGCTTTTGGAATGGAGGAGAACGTGAACAGGTATCGTGAATGCAGGGAAGGAACACGATGCACATGAACGTTGTTGATGGTTTCATTCTTTGCCGTTCCTGTCATGCGATGGGTGACTAACGAAACAGAATGGCCGTTCTTGACAAATCGTTCTGCTAAGTTCTTAAATACCACTTCCGCTCCCCCATAATGGGGAAGGTAATTCTCACAGATAAATAAGATTTTCATGGTTGTAAGAGGGTTTTTTCTTGGTCATATGGGAACAGGTAGGGGTCTGGTGGCATGTATGTTTCTATATTCACTCTTTGTGTTGTTCGGAAGCGTCATGAAACGCCTGTTTGCGCACGAGAACTTCTACTTTATGTTCGATTTTCTTGACGCTGATGTAATTGTAAAATCCTAAAGCAAAGAGGACAAAGAAACCAATGACGACAAAAAAGTCTAATCGGCGGTAAAAGTTTAACGGAGCGATGACAGGGTCTAACGTATAGGGAGCAATAGCCACAAGGATGAGAAGGATCCATCCACCTGACCACATCCCCAGTTCCATGCTGCTTAATTCCCGTCGTTTATATTTGACGAACGTAAAGTACAGCATCGCTACCCCGAAGATAATGCCTAGCAATTGAATCCAGAAGGTGGTACTCATTTGAGTAACCTCCAGCTGAGCATTTTACTGACGATGATCATGCCGTCAACCACGGTTGTGCCTTTGTATTTATCTCCATAAATGGTTTCGATGGGGATTTCTGTATAATTCAGGCCATGCTTTCCACTGTTGACGATCATTTCCGTTTCCATGTAATAATCGCGAGTAGACCAGCGCACTTTTTTATAAGTTTCGGCATGAAAAGCGCGATACCCGGACTGGCTGTCTTTGACATTGATGTGGTAAAGGGTCTTAAGAGTCTGATTGATGAACCAATTGCCGAATTTGAGGACGAAAGGCATAGTTGCAGACTGCTGGCGGTGGGTGAAGACGATGTCATGGCTGTTCAAAGCATTTAGGAGTTTGGGAATTTCTTTGGGATCATGCTGGCCGTCACCATCCATGACGATGATGTTTTGCGCTCCCTGCTGAATAGCGTAATCACAGCCTGTTTTTAACGCCGCGCCTTTTCCCATGTTGACGAGATGTTTAAGGACAAGAACGTGATGTTGTTCAGCGATTTCTGCGGTTCTGTCTTGAGAACCATCATCGACCACAATAATCTGAGAAGCATATTTTTGTACTTCTTCCAGCACGGCGGCAAGATTCTTCTCCTCATTATGAGTGGGAATGACCACCACGTTTTCCATAAGAATTCTCTTGAATGGGCGTTTATAAACGTTATGGAAGAGTGCGGTAAAAATCTTATGCAAAAATGTGATCTTTGTCACAGTTTTATGATAAAGCAGTTCATTTCCTGCGTAGGATTACTCTTCCCTCTTATCTGTCACGAAAATAATATGATAGCCAAATTTGGTCTTGACGGGTGTCGATATTTTTCCTTTCTCTGAGGAGAATGCTGCTTGTTCAAATTCCGGCACCATCTGCCCGGTGGTGAACCAGCCTACGTCTCCTCCATTGTTCTTGGAACCGGGATCGTCTGAGTATTGCTTGGCATAGTCAGCAAAATTATCGGTGGTGAGATTAGATAGTAACTCATTGGCAGTCTGCAGCGCTTCTTGTTCTGATCGTTGCTGGGTAGAGATTAGAATATGGGAAGCACGCACTTCTTGCCGTGATAAATCATACGCTTTAATTTTCTGCGAACAGGTAAAGTCGACTTTCCATGTGACAATCTTTTCTCCCGTGGTGGAACGCTGCTGGTCAAATTTTGTAAAGCATTGCAGACCATGCCCCTCTAAAAAGAAGAGACGAGTGAACATCCCTTCAGCTTGAGAGGGTTCAGCCATAATATAAATAAAAGAATCGCCATTGGGAACAAATACTAAAGAGAATCCGGTATTTTGTCCCGGGAATTTTTTGATGACAACATCTGTTTTGGTCGGATAGATGATGGAGTTGGGACGGACATTCTCATTGTTCTCAAAGAGGATATCTCCCTGTTCAAAATTTACGCGAAAGGGGATATTCTGTCCCTGGATGTTGGCGGTACATTGATGGAGGCTATTTCCCACGCGGGTACAAGGCTGTTGGTTTGATAAATATCCCGGCCATGGAGCAATCCAGCGATCAGCTTCAGTGCTTTTAATCTCTGCATAAATTTGCCTAGCATTTTGTTCAGAGAGATTAAATGTAGAAAAGAGGTACTGCACAGCATCTTCAGTGCTCATATCTTTTGTCTTTTGATACATTACTGCTCTTTTGAAGTCCCAGCTTCCAAAGTGGCCCCACACGCCGGCTTTCCCGACCATATCTTCAGAGGTGATGAAGTAATCAGGGGGGGCATCGCAGTGGGTGAACTTGATAACGGAGGCGATTTGATCTGAAGTAAGATCATTGTTCTTTAATGTGCGTATGGCGTTGTCTTTTGACTGTAGAATAATTTCGTGGAGAATGTCAATTTGTCGGGGAGTATCATTGAATATTTTGTCTAGTTCTTTAAAAGCACTGTTCTGGCCACAGTTAAGCATGCGGATAATACCAACTGTAGTTCTTTCATCATTAGTAATTAAAGATTTGCCGACCCAATAAGCACCCCAACCAACCTGTGATCCTCCATCAAAAGTGACTCGTCGATCGGCAATGGCTTTAAACCAATGTCCAAAGTCCCACCATGATGTAATTATGGCATCTGGTGGCGCTTCATTTTTGATTTTAGTTAGGATGTTATACCACCCATCGTTCATACTGGGGGCGGAGTTAAACGCCTGACTGTAGCCATCTTGGATGGGCTGAATGAGGAACAGGCCAAGCAGAAGAAAAACAACTATTTTTGTAGAAAAAAAAGGTAATTTTAATCCTTTAGAAAGCCACTGTGAAGTATAATACCAGGTAATTCCCAAAAAAGAGCCAAAAGCAATAGCCAAAATAGGTGTTGCTTGAAGGACAAAGCGTATTCCTTTTGTAGTGGCAAACAAAGAAGCTGCAAACCAAATGGTAAGGAAAAGAACTAAAGAGAGGTGGTGGTACTTATTTTCCTCTTTTCGTAGAATGATAAAGAGAATACCCAAAATTGCAAGAGCAAAAATAAGTGTCCCTCCTAGCTGATTGAGGACAGTGGAAAAAGAGGGGACATTCAATTCGGCAACTGTAGTTCTGATGTTAGGCCAGAAAGAAGTAACCCCCACGGCTTTCAATAAAAGAAATTGAAACGGCCCAAAGAAAATACGTTTCATTTCCTGAAAAGAGGTGAAGAAAAAGACACTGACACAGGCAGTACCTAAGTACAGGAAGAATGTGTACAATGGGTGGAGAATTATATCTGTGGTTAAAGTAGCACGTATTGTCTTCCAGCTAATAATTATAATATACATTAGGTATAGTAGGAGAGCAACAAAGATGAAATCAGCGATGTACCACCAGCCAGACCAAGCAAAGCTGAACACGCCTGTGCTTAAACCAGCAAGGGAAATCCGAGAGAGTTTTTGTTTGAGATTTTTAGCATATAAACTTTGCAGGAAGAACCAAGTGATAAGCACTGGGAAAAAGACAGCATACACATCTGTATCAGAACTTTCTCCCGTTGTTCTTGCGACAAAAAAAGAGGATACAGCAAGGAGCATAGCCGTAAAAAAACCACCAACATTATTTTTAGTGATGATACGTCCAATAAAAAATGAAGGGATGATGGTTAATGCAGAGAAAATTACTCCCACATAGAAAAAAGTAGACATTAAAGGAGCATTAGTGAAAATGTTTATGAAGCGATGGAGAAAGTATCCAAACCAGTTGTGGAAGTTCCATCCTGAGGTTGTGCCGAGAGGAGCCAAACGGTATTGGTCGCGTATTTCTCCATTACTAATTTCTGTTCCAGGAAAACCATTTTCAAGAACATAGTAAACTTGACGATAATAAAAGTAGGGATCTAGGCCTAATAAGTAAACTGTGCCTTGATCATCACGGAATTGGTCTTTGTACTGTTCTGCCAATTGCTTAGTCTGAGAGGAAAGGAGATCTTTGTTTTCTTGCTGAAATTTTTTCCATTCCTTTTCCACCATAGTATTGACATTCTGTGAAGGAAGATTAGGGTACTGGCTTGTAACCTGTTGCTGAATAACATTGTGATAGTGATCAGAGATTGTATTCTGTGCCCATCCTTCTGTAATGGGGAGACTCAGGGGAAGGGTCCGAAGATAAATGGAAACAGACATGGTGATTAGAATGCAAACGAGAGGGATAATCCATTTGACGTTCTTTTTGTAGAAGTGAGTGATGGATTTTGGGTCAAAAGAAAAAGCATCTTCCTGTTGAGATGGTTTTTCAGAATGTTTTTGTGTAGATTGTGTAAAGAATATTTTTTTTAATTTTGTGCTAACATCTTTGAAAGAGAGCGGTTTCTTCTGTTCGTTGCTATTATGTTCGTTACCGTCAAAAAGGCTTTTATCTTGGTCTGACACTCATAAACACCCCTAGGAGCTGGAAAAGGGGTCTGTTTATAAAATTTGTTGTAGGGGACTCCTATGGACTTACACACTCCTATTTATTTTCTTCCAACAGATACAGAATGTCATCCGTAGGATGTCTATATAATGGGCTCTTTAATCGTTTTTGATCAAGAATATGGCCAATCATCCCAATACTTCTGGCAAGGGCAAACAGACCATTAAGATAACCGATGTCAAGCATGTCGTTGATTTCTTCTGAAGTGAATGATTTGGAGCTGGTAATGGCATCTAAGAACGTGGCGGCAATACAGCCATCAACATTAAAGATGAGGTTTTCTGCTTTCTGCAAGGTGATTTTTTCCACTTGCAAAGCATAGTCAAGGTATTTCGTCGAGGAGAAATGTTTCTGAGCGTAGTTCTTGAGCAGTTCCACTCTTTTGTCAGGGTTGCGCTTAGATTTCACGCGATGGCCAATGCCGGGGATGAGAATGCCTTTCTGTTTCATCTCTTCCACGAATTGATGGGGGGGAGTTTTGGCATCGCAGGCTTGTTTAAAATATCGGGCGGCGTCGTCGATTGCCCCGCCAAAGCGTGGTCCAATAGTGAGAAGACCGCTGCATAATGAGGAAATGACATCTTTGCCCGCTCTTGCCGCCACGATGGCGTTATGCGCTCCGGAAACGGCAGGACCATGATCCGCAGTGAGGATGATACACAGTTCGAGATATTTACTGATGTGTGCAGGAAATTTCTTTTTGAACCAGAGAAGGGAAATGACATCACCCAAAGAGTAATTTTTCTGCACAATTTCACTGATGGGAGTTGTTCCGTAGGTAGGCTCTTCTCCGATGTCAGAAGAGATGGTGGTAATAAATTCTGTCTGTTTACGGACGAGACCTTGTTTTACTGCCTCTTTCACGTCCAGAGGTAATGGTGCGGGTTTCATCTCTGAATGAGTGGGAATCTTTCCCTGTTTAAGAAGTTTCTGGAAGGTTTGTGTGATAAGCGGTTCGAGTTGTTCAAAAGAAGGAGGAACGATGATGCCTGCCTGACGCAAAGCATTGTTTTTAGCATCAGCAGTCTCTTCTAGTTTGTCTGCTTTTGCCCCGGCATGGCCAAACTGCACGCTCCATGGGAATATCTTAGCGCACGTTCCAGAACACCACATAATTAATGGTTTGGTAATTTTCTTTTCTTTTTTGGCTTTCATTATTTCATATTCATCTTGTCCGCCTAATTCGCTGAGGGCAACAATGAGTTTAATGTTTGGGTTGGCTTCGTAGCGAAAGATGTGATCCAACAGTGTTGAGCCGGGAAAGGCATCCCCACCGATGGCAATGCCTTCGTAAATGCCATTCGTAGTTCTGGCGATGATGTTAAACAGTTCATTCATCATCCCACCTGATTTAGAGATTAAGCCAATGCTGCCTGGACGATAGAGTTTAGCTTTGATGATATTTTCCATCATCCCTCCGGCGTAGCCAATGCGGAACTGTCCGGCAATGATGCCACCTACAGTAGAAGGGCCGATGATTGTTTTCTTGTGTTGTTTGGCAAGAGCGATGAGTTCCCGAGTCTGTCGTTCCAGCATGCCTTCGGCAACGATGACAACGACAGTGATTTGCGGTGTGAGAAGCGCTTCTTTAGAAGATTGATACGAGGAGCGGAACGAGGCAAAGTTGATGACAGCAGTAGCATGGGGATGATGAGGGGCTGCCTCTTTGAGGGAGCCGTACACTTGAA
>CAYIBV010000038.1:0-10276 GCA_964361725.1 uncultured Methanosarcinales archaeon
AAAAGTTATTGATGACAATGCTAAGGAACATGGTGCTCGGGGAGAAGAACATGAACATATTAAATTGGCCGTGGAGAACCTTGTTCCCTATCTTGATGCTCTTGCAGACAGACGGTACAATCACGTTGTTGTTTCTGCTGATGCCCAAGGCAGTGAACGTCGCGGCGGGCCTAATGTAGGAATTGATGGTATGTATTTGTTTGATCTTACAGACATCCTTGCGGTCGGTCCTCACATTGGATATCGAAATCACGGTGAGGGCTGTTATAATGGCAATCCTGCCACGACGGAAACACGATTGCGGGAAGATCCTAGTATATTAGAAGTAAATGTGCAAACTCCCCAAAACTGTTTCCGGGCACATGAAGGAAATCTTGGAGCGTATGGAGAATTAAAACTCTTGGATAAAGGCGTTCGCCTGCGCTTAGGTGCCGGGCTGGATGTCGTGCTGCGTAGTGTGGCAGAAGGACAAGTTATGTATGGATACTTGGAACGCAATGGCACTGTAATTAATGGTGCTGGTGAAGGCTCTGCTAATCATAAAAGGGAACATGAGTTCGTTCGCGGCAGTTCTGCAAACGGACAGCTTGAAATTGCCTTACCACTGGGAGATCATTGGGAATTGGGGGTATATGGAAAAGTAACTGTTTCCTCTGATGGCATGCCTGATAATGAACGCGTCACTGATTACGGAGGAGGATTACGTCTTCGCTTTACGCATCCCAGAGGTGGTGGAAAATGAATAACAGAAAGGGGGCATCAACAATGAAATCAACATTATTTGCAATCTGTGCCATGCTTTTACTAGCTTTTGCACCAGCAGTCAACGCCGGAGCAGCGTTTGCCCTGATGGTCTGGGATGACACGAATGCTCAAAGTCATATCATCGCTCAGGGTGATAATCCTGAATTTAGTGTGGTCATACGAACACAGGTAAATCCTATTGATATCGATGTTCAGCTCCTGCAAGGAGGAGTTATTATTCACAATTTCCTTCATCGGGAAGACTTTCTACGAAATAGAATGGAACTTCATTATGCTGTTCCTGATGTAGCCGCAGGAGATTATATTGTTCGAACAACCATCACTAATAGTAATACTAATGTGATTGAAGATACGACAGAATTACAGCTGGAAGTAACACCTCTTCCCCCAGTACCTCCTGTAGACAGCGATGATGATGGTGTCAATGACGATGTAGACAACTGTCCTCATAATTATAATCCCCTTCAGACTGACTCTGACGGAGATGGTTTGGGAAATGTCTGTGATCCGGATATGGATAATGACGATGTTCCTAATGAAGAAGATAATTGTCCTCGAGTTTCAAATCCCCTTCAGACTGACTCTGATGGAGATGGTCTGGGGAATGTATGTGATCCTGATATGGATGATGATGATGTTCCTAACGATCAGGACAACTGCGATCGCGTGTACAATCCTGCTCAGGTAGATACTGACGAAGATGGCATAGGCGATGCCTGCGATCAGGATGATGATAATGATGGTGTTCAGGATGAAGCAGACAACTGCCCTCTTGACGCTAATCCAGAACAGGAAGATGGTGATGGCGATGGCATTGGTGATGTCTGTGATGAAGAGGACAACAGACCTGCGGCACAACTGCAGTTTGCTCCCCAAGGACCGTATGATGTCAACGAAGGAGAAGTCTTAACCATTACTGTTACGACCGATAGGCCGGACGTGGCTTTGCAGCCCTACTATGCCGTGAACGTGCTTGGGCAATGGAGCCCTTGGCCGGTTCTTCCGGACGAAGCAAATTTCCGGCAGGTAGCTGATGATGCGAATACTACGACATGGGAATTTACGTTTAGTCCCGATTTTACCTATATTATTCATCCTAATAGGCAGTCTGGCGTGTCGTTTTTCATTATCCCTGAGAACGAACGTCTGTTAAATTATATCGGAGATGAACCAACGTTCAGAATAACTGTTCATGACGTTAATCAAGATCCTGAAATAACCTCTGAACCAGTCCTTCAGGCACAGGTGGGAGAAGAATACAATTATGATGTCGATGCCGTTGATGCGGATGCGGAAGACGACCTCTCATTTGCACTCACGGAAGCGTCATTAGGAATGGTCATTGATGATAATTCCGGAGAATTATCATGGACGCCTCAGGCTAATCAAGCAGGAGATCATGATGTGACTGTTCGTGTGACTGACGGAGTTGGTGGAGAAGATACTCAGGAATTCGCTATTCGTGTGCGGGCTGTTCCCATAAATGATGCGGACAGAGATGGCATCCCTGATGGAGTAGATAATTGTTTCTTTGTCCCGAATCCAAACCAGGAAGATACTGATGGTGATGGCATTGGCGATGCCTGTGAGGAAGTAGTCCCGCCAGTAGACTCTGATGGTGACGGTGTATTTGACGGCGTTGATAACTGCCCGGCTGTTCCGAATCCAGACCAGGAAAACGAAGATGGCGATGAATTTGGCGACGCCTGTGAACCAGACACAGATGTAGATGGGGTAATTGATGATGTTGATAATTGTCCTTTCGTTCCTAATGCTGATCAGGCTGATGCCGACGGCGATGGAGAAGGCGATGCCTGTGAAGACGTAGTTCCACTCGTAGACTCTGATGGTGACGGTGTATTTGACGGCGTTGATAACTGCCCGGCTGTTCCTAATCCAGACCAGGAAAACGAAGATGGCGACGAATTTGGCGACGCCTGTGAACCAGACACAGATGTAGATGGCGTTCCTGATGATGTTGATAATTGTCCTCTCGATGCTAATCCAGGACAAGAAGATGTTGATGCAGATGACATCGGCGATGTGTGCGATGCACAAGATGACCGTGATAGTGATAATGACGGCGTACGGGACGAAGTAGACAATTGTCCTGTCATTCCTAATGCTAATCAGGCAGATGTAGACGGTGATGGTGTAGGAAATGCCTGCGATGCTGGTTTTGTCAATCATCGCCCATTAATCCTCTCTTCACCGGAAACGGCTGCTCAGGAAGATGCGTTATACGAGTATCAAGTAGAAGCCATTGATCTGGACGGAGATGATTTACTCTATTCCTTAGAACGCGCTCCGCAAGGGATGATCATCACTGCTGATGGTGTTGTACACTGGACGTCCGAAACCGATGATGATGCTTTTGTTACCATCGTCGTAAGCGATGGACTGTTCGAAACAAGACAACAGTATACCATTCGCGTCAATGAATTAACGCGAGGGATGAAAATAAAAACAGCTGCCCTCGGTACAGAAATCACTGCCGCCGGCAGTTTTGTTCCTGTGCAAGTAAGCGTTACCAATAATGGGGCAGTGGATTTACGCAATGTACGGGTAACCGTAACAGTCTACGACCTCGGCGTACAACGGTCCAGCACGCAGTTTAACCTCAATCGAGGAAGAACCGCGAACGAACAAGTTGTAGTGCCTTTACCGTACGACGCAGAAGCGGGAGAGTACACCGTAAGAATCACTGTCGGCAATGGCCTGTTCCACGATACGACATACAGGCAGATAACTATACTTGAATAACTATACTACAATAGTGAATCAATGTAGTTACTTTACAATGCTAAAACTAACGAAACATTTAAATATAACTAATCATTTGGGCTTAAAAGTAACGCTCAAAGATCTTAAAAGATTTGGAGGAAGATAAAATGAGAAAACTGTTGAGTATAATGGCCTTTGTCGTCATGAGTTTGTTAGCCATTTCCCTGGTAAGTGCGTTAGACAATTCTAATTTGAACTGGGGACGGGTTGAAGTCAATGGCGATGAAGTAGAGGTTGGTGATGAAAGTGGTAGCAGCGAAGTTCTTGCTGTGGAAGAAGGACAGACGTTGAACGTCAGAGTGGGCTTACAAGCCGTCTCTGGGGCAAACGATGTCGAAGTGGAAGCAAAGATCAGTGGCTATGAATACTCTGATTATGAATCTCTGAGTGATTCTACAGCCTTGTTCAATATTGCTGCTGGAACAACGAAGTATGTTAACTTAGAAGTAACCTTGCCTAATCGGTTGGAAAAAGAAACCTATTGGCTTCGCTTGCGGGTTCTGGATAAAAACACCCCAGCTCTGGAAAGCGTGATCCAATTAGCCGTGGAACCAACACGACATGGTGTAGGCATTGCTGATGTGAGCTTCTCACCAAGCACGACTATCAAAGCAGGCCGCAGTTTACTGGCGACTGTTTTGCTGGAGAACATTGGTGAAGACGCTGAGAAAGACGTTAAAGTGACTGTTTCCATTCCCGCATTGGGAGTAAGTGCTACAGAGTTTGTAGACATGGTAGAAACAGATAACCATAACGTGGAATCAGAAGACGTTCCTGAAATGTTCTTGCCCATACCTGCTACTGCAGTGGAAGGCGATTACGAAGTTGTAGTGACCGCGAAGTATGATGACTTGCGGGAAACAGCAACCAAGAAAATGAACATTCATGTCGTTGCTGACGAACGCTTCCAGCCTGTAGAAGACCAGTTAGTCTTGGCTGTTGGCCCTGAAGCACAGAATGTCGCTGCCGGCGGAAAAGCAACATACGGTGTAGCGCTAACTAACAATGGTCCTCGCTCTAAAGCATACGTGCTTGAAGTAGTGACGGGCGATTGGGGATCTGCGACGGTAAGTGAAAACCTTGTTGTCTTAGAACCTGGGAGAAACAAAGTAGTCTATGTGGACATCAACGTTGCTCAGAGCACTCAAGCAGGAGAATATCTTGCTTCGTTAGCGATTAAATCTGGCAATGAAGTCCTGGAAACTGTACCATTAAAAGCCATGGTGGTTTCTGCTGCAAAGCAAACCAGTGGTGCTGATGGCACAAACGTGAACCTACGAAACGGGTTAGAAATCGCCCTGATCGTGCTTGTGGTTTTGCTTGTGATCATCGGTTTAATTGTCGGTTTCAGCAGACTGCGCAAAGATAACGAAGAAGAGCAGACGTACTACTAAAAGTAGTACCTCACTTATCTTCCTTCCAAATCTTTTTTCTTTTTTTTTCTTTTCTTCTTTTCTCTCTTTGGAAGATTTTTTCTTTATGCAAAAATATGATCTTTGTCACATTTTTATGATTTGGTTGAGTATTTTTTAGATATTTTCTGTTTAATAACATTTATTAATAATCCATCTTCATAGTTTCCGATGAACATCGTTATCATTGGCGGCGGTCCCATTGGATGCTATGCCGGGTATCTTCTTGCGCAGGGTGGTCATAGCGTGACCATTTATGAAAACCATCCCCAGATTGGCTGTCCCATCCAATGTACGGGCATTCTCACTTCAGATTTTGATGAATTGAACTTACCGATGGATTCTTATCTTGTGAATACCATCAAGCGCATTGAAGTATTTACACCCTCTCAGTCTCTTGCGGTCCATCAGAAAGATTATATTGTCTGTCGTACAAAATTTGATACTTTCTGTGCAGGCTTAGCGAAGAAAGCTGGGGCAAAAGTACTCGTAAACCATGCTTTCATGCGCAAGGAAGGACAACATGTAATCATTAAAGATTTGGTGCGTAAAACAGAAAAAACCATTACTCCAGACATTGTCATCGCTGCCGACGGTCCACTGTCTCCTACTGCCAAAGCATACGGCTTTTTTCATCCTGAGCGGGAAAGTTATTATGGCATCCAGGCTATTGTGGAGGGAAATTTTGATCCCCATACTATTAAGACCTACTTTGGTGAAGAAGTCTGTCCTGGGCTGTTTGCCTGGGTAGTTCCTGAATCATCTACCATTGCCCGTGTGGGGCTTGCCACTACCAAAAATACAAAATATTACTTTGACAAGTTCATGCAAGAGCACAATTTTACAGCTAAAGAAATTCAGGCTGGCACTATTCCCATTTATCATCCTAAGCAAAAATTGAAGCATGAAAACTGTTATGTCATTGGCGATGCCTCTTCGTACGTGAAAGCAACTACCCTTGGCGGCCTCGTTCCGGCGTTAAAGCAGGCCCAGATCCTAGCAGAATGCATTCTTCAGGGAAAAGAATTTGAGCGGGAGATTCGTCCCGTTCAGCGAAAAATGAAGCTTCATTTGCAGCTGCATCGCATCTTTGACAAATTTAAAGACCATGATTGGGATACCTTGGTGCAATATATGAACAGATCTGAGATTAGCAAGATTTTAGAACAACACACTCGGGACAATCCATTTCCCCTCGTTCTCAAAGCATTATGGAAAGAACCACGATTGTTGAGGTTTGTGAAATATTTGTGGTGAAACAGCATGAGTAAAGTTCCTCTTGAGACTAACGTAACTAATGTAACCATATATTATCAAAGTATTTCTCTTCCTTGTTCTGTGCCACAGGGAGAAGAACCAATTCTTGTCGTGGGAACAGGTCCTCAGAATCAACGATGGGGCGTCCTAGGTGATCATATCGCCGCTGCTCTTCACGCCGAAGGTATTTCTTATCGGCGCGCACCGCAGCAGTCCTGGGTACGGAATGAGTGGGTATATTTTCTTTCCACAAAGACATATGTTCCTGCACAGCATATTCCCGCTCCTCTTCTTTCCCTGACCCCATATACAAATAATTCTCTGATAGGAGATGGAGGTATGGTAGTAGGAGAACAAGGGCCATTCATGTTACTTTCTGAGTCCTGTGATTATCTTTACCCAGAGCATGTACGGCAGTTGCTTGAAGCACGGAGTGGAATCAGAACATATTTGGTTCCTTCACTTAATGAGTCTCAGAAAGATATTGACGTGGTGTTGTGTCCCATTCCCTTCGCGCGGAAACTAGTGGTGGACAGCTCTTATTATCAGCGTGAACGAAAGATTATTGAGGGCATTGCCGAAGTGGAAGATCTTGACATTCTCGTAACGGACGAAAAATACGCCCCAAATTGTATCGTTCTTGATACCCTAGAAGCACAAGGCGTTATCACGTATGCTACTCCTCATTTCGCCGCTCAACTTCGAGAGACTGGAATTCCCGTCATTGAAGTCCGTGAAGCAAGTATTGATCATCTCTATGCGGGGGGAGGCGCTCGCTGCTTTACGAATGTTGTTCATCCCTCCCTCTTTTCCAATATTGCTTCCCGAAGCTGGTATGCTCTTTTGAGAAAGCGACAATTTCACCTACTTGACATACAAACGGATTTAGAACATAATCTCGCTACTGCTGTGAGAGCACCTTAAGAGGACGAACATGTTCTTTATGTAGTCCTCCCAATCTGAAAATAATGACTTCTTTGATTCCCGCTTTTTTTAAAATCTCTACTTCTTTCTTCAACTCAGAAAGGCCATATGTCAGCTCATTCTTGTAAATTCCCGGTGCAATCAGACCAAGAGCCGGAATGATATCCTGTTGTGACCATCTTTTCGCGTTTGCTGCCAGTTTCTGTTCCACTACAGATGCCGGAAGATAAGTGCGAAGAAAACTCGTGTAATACATCACTATTCTCTTCTGTCTGTAGCGAGAAGGAAACGATACACCCAAAATCCGCCGCAAAACAAGGGGGATATGAGCACTTTCTACTGTATACACGTTTATTCCTCTCTCTCCCGCTTCCCCCAGAAAATGTTGGATTATTCTTTTCTTTTTGTGGAAAGAGTAAGTAAAACATCGTGGATACAGTTTTACTTCTTTGGGCGGCTCTAAATCCAGCATAACAGAAAATCCTTTCCGTTGAGACAATATCGTACGGAATAAAGAAGTGAGAACATCTTCATCCACCCAGGGAGAAATCCAATAGCCTTCCTGTTCCGGAAGCACTGGCCAATAGATAACATCAATGATATTCTTGTTTTTGATCTTTCGTTTCATGTTCTGAAATTCAGAAATAGTCTTTGCCGCAATAAACAACCGTGACGGCCAGGTAACCAATTCTCCTTTGCTCAGGTTTCTAGGAACAGGGAATTCTTCAAAAAAGCTGATAATCATAACAGAAAAAGAAAAAAAGAAAGTATTTAATTTTTTGCTAAACCCACGATCGCTCGCACACCCACGATCACTCCCGAGGGCAGAATAAACGCCAAGATGCTGGACAAGACGTTTTCCAATGCCGGGCCAATGAGCTGTATGCCACCAAGAGCCCCTTTACTCAAGCTCATCGTGATCACTAACGCGGTCACGAACAACACATAATCTTTCATTTCCGTACGCTGGATGTTAAAGAATCCTACAACAATACCTGCTAATATTAACAAGCTTGTTAAATAAGGTAAAACATCTGCCGGAACCAAGTTCGACACTAAGCCTAATATTAATGCTATTACTACCCCTACGGTAAACGCATAGGCAATCGCTTTATTTGCTAACTTTTTTACTTGAACCATGTGCTCACTCACCTCTTTTTTATTTGTTTAATACCCCACCTCTTATGGCGATGGGTTGCTTCTGTTCACAACAACTAGTGGGGTATTGAACATTAAAAATACCCCGCCTCTTGCGGTTGTTGGGATTTTTATTTCTTTTTTGTTTTTTATTGTAAATAAAACCTGAGATTATTTATTTACAATTAAGATGCTTTTGTAGCTTAAATATTGTTATTCTTTTTTAATGTTCCGCTTCATCAGGAGGGAAAAGCTTCATAAAAGGGGAAAAAACATTTCAAAAGGGTATATTTTTATAGTAGCGCTTTTCCAAAACAGGTATGCCAACGCTTATTGCCTGCCTCTCTACGGGAAAAGGAACGTGGGGGGAAGTATCAAAGATCATGCAATCTCAGCCCTGGCAGAAGATTTTTCTCATTACCAACCTTTTTGGAAAAGAAAACTTTACGTCCATGCCCAGCAGCGCGGAATTAGTGGTGGTCGATTTCTTTCAGGAGACATCTTCTTTAGTGGGGGATATCAAGAAACATCTTCAGGGAAAGATTTCAGACTTTGAAATAGCCCTCAACTTTGCCTCTGGATCTGGAAAAGAACATATGGCCATTCTGGAAGCGGTGATGGAACTTGGTTTGAATTTTCGGCTCGTCACACTGAAGAATAACCAGTATGAAGTTCTTGGTCTTGCTTAGCCAAAATAAAGAATATGCCTCATTTTAATTCATCACCCATAACCAGCGGTAAATCAACCTGTCCACCGCTAGGGTTAAATCGGGTCCTTTCCCGCTCAGCTTGATGCACATGTCCTGCAATTCAATACCTGCTTTTTCTTCCCATGCCAGTTCTATCACCGGTTTTCTGGTAGGATTGTTTTTGCAATTGACAATAGTCCTGTTCTGGCAGATGGGATCTTCTTTCGTGCATGAGCCTATGGGCTTCCGGTCAAAACTTTGCACCACGTTAAAACTGAGTTCAGAGACCGCCAACGTATAATACTTGTCTTGTACGGTAGGATCAATGGCGACATAGATATCCCCTCCCTGATTGAACTGCGGGTTTAATTTTCCTTTGACTGTAATATTCTCCAGTTCTTTTGGTCCGGCATGAAGAGGCAGCTTAAATAACGTGCCAAACTTATTGACTTCTGTCCACCAGAGTTCTTCAACTTTGACGAAGCTGTAGCCATTATACATATACCCTTCCTCTTCTTCAAGTTTCCCTGCCAGATTCTGCTGGTGCAGTTCATCAACATTAATGACCTGTGCTCCGGTTACACTATTATACCAGTAAAATCCTCCAAAAACCAGAGCAAAAATGCCTACCAGCACTCCCACCATGATCAGAATCTTTACACCCTCATTCTTTTCCCGCTCTTCCACGTTGACCGCAGTTTCGATTCCTGTATCTTCTCCTTCTGTACTGGGTTCTATCTTAGTGTCAAAAGAAGGGCCTTCCTCCCATTGGGGCTTTGGTTTATGTTTGTTTGGTCCAGGTCGTTTCGTAATGTCTATATCAGTCATACCGCTCTTTTTCTAGGTAAATGGTCAGTTTATATACTTTATGGATGAAAAATTCAACAATGCGTTTCTCGACGTAGAAATAAAAGAGCTATACCCCCAAATTATCAGTCTACAGAGTGACATTATTTCTACTGAGACGATAACAAGTGTCACTTCGCAACATTAAAATACTATGATGATATTCTTTGTTTTATTATTAACAAGAGGTGATATGCAATGCCTGCTAAGAAAAAAGCTAAGAAGAAATAATTTTAATGATGAAGTACAATAAAAATTAGAAATACTTTACTTTCTTTTTTTTTCTTTTTCTTCTTCTTTCTCTTTCGACGGAATTTATTACACTAAAAGGACATACGCTCACGCACTAAAGTGCGGAGCTATGTCCTTTGGTGTCCTGAAAATGCGGGGTCGAGAAAGCACCTCTGTTCAAGCCACGCACTTTAGTGCGTGGTGAGGTGCTTTCCCGCATTTTCATGACTT
>CAYIBV010000039.1:0-10266 GCA_964361725.1 uncultured Methanosarcinales archaeon
AAAAATATGATGAAAGATTTAATGGGTTTGAGGTAGCTATTCTCTTTGGAGGGGGAGTATCCCACGATAAAGCGAAGTTGTACAACCCGAGATTTAATGGTGGGGCCATCGTTGAATTAATAAAAGCAAGCATTTCACCAGAGGGAGCGAAATCGTACCTTGGATATGAAGCTTGGACGATAGAAACGTTAGTAAAAGCGGGAATTTCACCGGAAGAAGCTAAAAAGTATGGTCCGGCATCAAATCAGTCTGAAATACGTTTTCTTGCAGCCATCGGCAGCGATCCTTCTGATCATGTCCTAAGACAACACGGGGAATTAATTTCTAATCTTATGACGTTGGGAAGAGGATTTGGAAAAAGAAAGACTTACCCTTTTATGTTTGAGAGTAATGAAGTGTTGCATTTCTTTGGTTTTGAAGAAATTTATAAAATCCTTGGAGCAGGAAAGCAGTCCATCGTGTTGTTGAATAAAGAGGAGGAAAAGGCATACAAATTATCTCACGATCTCCAACCTGAAGTAAAATTATTTAAGAAACTACGAAAAGATCATGGGAAAACAAGTAATGTTATACAACTCGTAGAAGAAATAGAGCGAGGATATCCAGACATAATCGAATTAGAATACATTAGAGGGAAGACCATTTTGGAACTTTTAAAAGAAGAATCTTCGTTCTCTCCCGAGAAAACATTACAATATAGCGCGGGAATATTTCAAGGTCTCCTTGAACTAAAGATATCTGAGATCTTTCATCGTGATCTGTGGTTAAGTAACATCATGGTTGAAGAAGAGACCGGTCGGGTCGTTATCATCGATCTTGGTCTAGCAACCGATCAGCCTAATGCTCCCAAACTAGGCAACCGTCGCTATGGGGGCGAGAATGATCTTCAATCACTAGGGCAAATTATGTATAAAATGGCTACTGGTCGTCACATCTTTAATCCTACTGTTGACAAATCCACTCATTGGATTCCAGATGAAGTTAAAGTGGAACGGGAACGAACATATGCTGACCCAGAACAACTGGAAAAGCGATTGCAGCAAGTGGATGAGCAGGTGCATGACCACCAAATAGCGGAAATCATTAGATTATGTTTAACCGCACAAGGAACTGATGAAGATTATGTTGATTTAGAAAAGAGGTTTAACAATGCAGCCTAAAACGAGGAAAATTCACCATGCTTGTTAACCAACCAGCTCACTTTATAGAACGTCTTACCCAAAGTTTAGAGAGCACAATAAACTCTCTCCAGTTTGGCGATGTCATTATGCCTAGAGAAGTTCCCATTCCTCGCAGAGAAAGTCGAAAATTATACAATCGCCGATTTAAACAAGATGAAATTAATTTCTTACGCAAAGCCGGAGTCAGTCCAAAAAAATCTGATAGTTATCCCCTGAGACTCTCAGCAGAGGATATAGGAAATTTGGTCTGGGGAAGAGTGTCACCTGAAGTTGCTGCTTCTTATAATCCTCGATTTTCAGGCTATGAAATTTGTCGGTTACTCCAGCCGCAAGGTATTTTTCCTCCAGAGGAAAAAAATAGAGATTTAGAGGAAGATATCGAAGAAGAAATCGGAATGTTATATGGTAGAACATCTTCTAGGATGTTTGATGATGGTACTAATAGCTTTGATCGCTATTTCTTTCATTCAGAGAAAGAGGAAGAAATTTCGTATCCTTCTGTCTCTCCTTCGGTGGCTGATTCTTACAACACTCGCTTTACCGGTGATCAAATTGCCGAATTTGTTGTGAGTGGGATTACTCCCAAACAGGCAGACGCTTTTGACACCAGATTTGATGGATTTGAAATATTGACTCTTCTTTGTTGTGGGATTAATTCTGATACGGCAAGACCATTTTCGACAAGGTTTAATGGATACGAAATCAATGGGTTAGTGGAAAAGAAAATTCCAGCAGAAGTAGCCAAAAGATATCCTTTCCATTTTACTGGATTTGATATTGCGGAACTTGTTGAAAATGAAATTAGTGCCGAAATCGCAGAAGTATTTGATCACAAATTTAGAGGGATGGACATTGTTCACTTTGTTGAAGCCCATATTTCTCCTGAAAGTGCAATGCGTTATAAACCATTATTTATGGGTTGTGTGGGACAAGCAGCGGCAGCAGGCATATCACCAGAAGTTATCGCTCAATATGGTAAACGCTTTCATGATGGCATAGTTAATCTGTATAAACAGGGCATTCTACCACAGAAAGCGAATTGTTATCCAAAGCGATTTGGAGCAGAAGATGTAGTGCACCTTGTTGGATGGGGCATTTCTTCTTTTCAAGCAAGGGCATTTTATGAAGACTTAAGCGCAGATGATATTGTCTTCCTCAAAGAGATGGGAATTACCACACAAATAATGGATAAGAAAACGCAAGAAAATTTGTGTAATGTTATTCGTTATTTACGATACAAATTTGAAGCTCAGTTTGAACCAGATGATTATCAATGTATAGGGGTAGGTACTTCTTCTATTATTATTCTAGATGAAGGTGAGCAAACAGTTTACAAAGTATCTCCTAACTTAGATGAAGAGGTTCGTTTATTAGAGAGATTACAAACACGGGGGAGGCCTCGGCACGTCATTACGCTGGAAGGGAATGTAAAACGGAGTTCTTATGCTCATGTCATTGCTTTGGAATATGTTGAGGGAAAAAGTCTCAAACAGCTCTTAGATGTTGAAAACATAGTTTTTCCTATTCCTGTTGCCGCAAAGTACGCTCAGCATATCTTTAAAGGACTTGCAAGAATGAAGCGAGAGAGAATTTTCCATCGCGATTTATGGCTGGGGAATGTGATGATAGATGAATGCGTCGATCAAGCAAAAATTATTGACTTGGGCATTGCCACTGATAATGCCAAAGAAAAAAGAGTTGAAAGAAAGAATAGGCGATATGGTGGTGAGAACGATCTTCAATCGTTGGGACAAATATTATATAAAATGGTTACCGGGAAGCATCCTTTTAATACGACTATTGATCGATCAACGTGTTCTATTCCAGAGGAAGTCAGAAAAGAGAGGGAGAGAGCGTATGCTACGAATGAAACTCTTCATCGCAGACTAAAACAATTAGAGAGAAATATATCCAATAAAACACTTGCAGCGGTTATTACCCATTGTTTAGAAGCTAAAGGAAGCGAAGAAGATTATCAATGCATTGGAGAACTGTTAAGTCGTATTCCAAAACAGGGAAGAACCCATTACCACAAACGATTTTCATTTAAAGATAGATTATGGCTTCGCAAAGAGGGAGTACCACCAGAAGAAGCAAATAAATTTGACAAAAATTTTGATGGGGTGTATATTGGTTTAATCTATAAAGTTGGTGGAACATGGGAAAAAGTATGTACCTATCCTGGCCATTTCCGCCCCCATAGTGTTGGGGCGCTGATTAAAGAAAATTGTTCTGCTGAAGAAGCAGAAAGATACACGCCTGAGTTTGATGGTTTTGAGATTGCTATGATTTATAAGAATGGTGTTTCTCCTGAAAAAGCGAGGCGGTATTTACGCACATTTTCACCATATGATGCTGCCCAGCTCATAGAGAAGAATTGTCCTTTAGAAGAAGCTGAAAAATATGATTCAGAGTTTGGCGGACATACCATTGGGAGATTGTACAAAGAGGAGATATCACCTGAAACTGCCAGTGCCTACTCCAAAAGATTTAGGAGTACTTTTGTAGTTGATTTAATACAGAGTGGTTGTAAACCAGAAGTGGCAGAACAATATAATCTTGTGTTTGAATCACACCAAGTCGTTACATTGTATAACTGTGGAATTACCCCAGAGCAAGCAGAATCATATATAACTCAAGACAACTTACTTTTCCCCCCTGAAATTCAGAAGAGAGGGTTGGCAGATATATTCTTAAAAGCAAAAATTAGAAAAGAGTTTGCTCAAAAATGGGGAGCGGAGGATGATATTCCATTTTAATTACCACCTAAACGTTATCTTCCCAACTTCCTCACAATCACCATCCTTCCTAAATCGTTTAAAATATTTAAAAAAATATCCGCTTCTGCCATGACTCGTAATTCTTCCACTGTAAACTTTTCTTTTACTATTCTCTCCACAAGGTCATATCTTCTCTTAATCAGTTCCATGTCCGCTTCCTGCTTATACATCATCAGGAAGAGGTCTTGTACCAATTTAAAAATATCTTCTAAATACTTTTTCACTTTTTTGCTGCAGCCATATTGTTCTATTCTGTTCCCCAAATGGCGGTATTTATCCAGAACTT
Source organism: uncultured Methanosarcinales archaeon (assembly GCA_964361725.1). Lineage (GTDB taxonomy): Archaea > Nanobdellota > Nanobdellia > Woesearchaeales > GW2011-AR9 > CAYIBV01. The sequence goes on from CAYIBV010000039.1 coordinate 4,248, forward strand.
TATCAAAAATCATATAGAAGGCAAAGCGCTGTCTTTTTTCCTCTTCCGGAAGGGCAGACTGTCCTAACATCCGCAAATAATACGTAATAAAGCGGATGATATTATCATGTTGTTCATAAATCTCCTGATAGGAAAGAGGCGTATCTTTCTCGATATGATGTAATAGCTCATCTATAGCATCTTTCCACAAAAAGAAAATTCTTTTTTCAATCTGTCCTATATCTTTTTCTTCCTGGGAGATAAAACAATGCAATTCTGTCATGGAGGCAGTTTGCGCCACAATCTCCATGCCAATAAAACGATTGCTTATTCTTTTGATAGCCTGGCGGAGGTTTTCCCAATCTCCGGTAGGATTTCTGAATATTTCTTTATTAGAGTAAGTAAGAATAATCTTGGTGTAATTGTTGATGTACAGTGTTTCTAGGTATCTTGTAAGCCAGAACGAGGGAAACGAGGAAATGTCCAAGGTTATTTCTTTCTCTTTCGGCTTCCGTTCTGATAATGAAAAGATAATCTCCTTTCCCTGGGGAGTAACTTCCATCTCATCCCCTTATTTCACGTTATTCTCCCCCACCCACTTTGTAGGCAGGGAAATCATCAACGTAGAGGGTCCGATTTGAGCTACTTTTCGCTTCATGTCATGCGTAAAAACCGTATAATATTTAAATTTTTTGGAAAATTATTATATTATAACCAATTATTATAATATAATCAAAGAATATATATTATTGTTTATCTTTGTTCCCTGTATCATGACGGAAACTCTTCATTCAAAGAAACGGACATTTCTGCAGCATCTGCGGGAAGATGCACGGAAAAAGCTTACTGCTATAAGCAAAGACACCAATATCCCCATCTCTACCCTCTTTGACTTCCTCAAAGAACTGCAGGGGACAATCTTTACCCGAAGTACCGTTCTTCTCAATTATCCTCATTTAGGGTACCATGCTCAAGCATATATTTTTGTGCGTGTCCGTCCCGAATGCAAAGAGAAATTACGTAAACATCTCTTAAGCCATAGCAACGTAAATACTGTACATAAGATCAACAACGGCTGGGATTTTGTGGTGGAGACCATCCATAAGAACATCAAAGACTTAGATGCGTATCTTGAATTGTTGGAGAAAGAGTATGGAGTAGAGCAGAAAGAGATCCATTACCTCATTGATGAAGTGAAGAAAGAAGGGTTTACGGTAAGTTCCGAGTAAGCTTATTTTTAGCGCTTTTTTTAAGTTAATCAGACGTTGCTTTTCTTGTGAAAAGTATATAAATGGGGAGATTTTCTTCCTGCACAAGAGAAAGAGGAGAACCGTGAAAGAATTACGTGATATAATTTTCAGAACGGGTTATATTACTCAATTCTATCAACATCTCTATGGATGCAGACCATCCTCCATCGAATTCATTGATCAGGGTGTCCTTAATTATGTGTACAAAGCTTCTTCCCCTCGAGGGACTCTCTATTTTAAACAGGCTCTTCGTAAGGCAAAATATGCTCAAAAACTGGGTAAAGACTTAGCATCCGTTGATTTTCGGAGGATAAAGACGGAAAGAAAAGTTATTGATAAGATTAATCAACTGCTACCCTCATCTATTTTCCTTCCTAGAGTCCTCAGATACGATTCGCGACATAATATCATGGTTTTTTCAGATGTGGCTGGTTCCAGAAGTGTTTTACTACAAGATCTTCTCTTAAACCATACCTATCCCGTTAAAGCCGCCTCGCTCATTGGCTGCTTTCTTGCTTTAGTACATCAGAACACATTTAAGAAAATAACGCCCGTCCGCGGTTCTTATTCTCTTGACAAGAAAAATTGGCTCCTGTTTTTGAATATGAGAACTAAAGCGATTGTGCGAAAGGGGAGCAATAAAGCCTTGCAAGAAGAAATTACAAAACTCTATCAGGAAGGACTTCAGCATACGCATCCCGTTCTTATTATTATGGATTGTTGCCCCAAAAACATCATTTGTCGAAGCGATGGCGCTATCAGTGTCATAGACTTTGAGTTAGCTTCTGCTGTTGGAGATCCAGCATATGATCTTGGTTTTTTATTGGGCCACTTTATTTTATTTGCCACTTTAAGTGGTTGGCCTCGTTCATCAATTTGTTTTATTAGGCAATTATTAAAATCGTATTTCCAGCATGTAACGTTCCTGCCGCAGGGGAATCTATACCTCAGAACAATGAAGTATGCCGGCTGTGTCTTGTTATATCGTATGTATGGTGCTAGTCCTGCAAAGTACATTCCTTTGAGAATGTATCCACAATTAAAAATAAAAGCGAAGGAACTTATTTTATCAAATATAACCACTCTTGATGAAGCGATGGGTGTTATTCACAAATGAAAGCAATCATTCTGGCTGCCGGTGTAGGGTCTCGTATCCCCTCTGTTTCTAAATATAAACCCAAATGCTTTGTTGAGATCAATGGAAAGACAATTCTTCAGCAGCTCATGGATGTCTTTCACGCTGTGGGAATTAAAGATATCAGTATAGTGATAGGGTATAAGAGAGGAATGATACAGCAAAAGTTTCGTGGAGAAAATATCAAATGGTATGTCAATCCACTTTATCGAAGCACAGGAATGCTTGAAAGTCTCTATTGCGCTAAAAAAGAGTTTGATGATGATTGCCTGATAGTATATGGTGATGTATACATCAAAGAAAAAGTAGCAAAGCGTCTGGCTGGTTGTAGTGGTGATTTCTGCATCGCCATTGATCAGAAAGTTATTCCAACCAAAAGAGAGGATGCTTTTGAAACATATTCTGGCAAAACTTTTCGCAAGGGGAAAACAATGGTAAAATTGAAAAAGGAAGAGATAACCCAGATTGGTAAGAATATTATAACTGCAGATGGGATTTATATTGGTCTCCTGAAAGTATCGCGTCAAAAGGCAAAAGAGATTATGGCAGAAATGGATATATTAAAAAAGAAGGATACATTCAGAATGTTCCCCTCACCCTCTTATTTATTACAATTGCTTCTGGAGAAAGGAGAAAGAATGAACGCAGTGAAAGTATCTCATAAAGATTATGCCGAGATTGATTATGTGGCTGATCTCATTCAAGCGAGAAAGAAATTTACCACACAGAATCCTCAATAATTTCCTCCATCTTGATTATTTGAAAAAGACAATAGGTGGCGACAAGAGGGTACTTGCTTTTTTGAATAGCAGGCAGGAATTCATCTTTAATAATTTGATTGGTTCTTTCCCGGAAAGGAACAGATTCTTCCTTTTTGTTTTCCAAGTAGACTTTCATAAAATATTCATAATGCTTATTTACTATTTTTATCATCTCGTTTATCTCTTTTGAAAATGGTTTTTTGATGGCTAGGAGATGGATACAAATATCGTTATAATCATCTGTAATACCCTCCAGAGTGCGGCAGGCAAAATATAATGATGTTTCTTTTCCAAGCGTTTGTATCGTCCCTTTGTTAATGATTCTGCGGCAGAAAATATCCATGCGATGCGCGGAGAAGCCAAAAGTCTGAATGGTAGATAACTTTTTCCAATCGTTATTGTACAGCGCTTCTATAAGCTCATCTCCCATAAGTTTTACCGTAAATATCAATTTCTTGAACATAATCTCAAATTGTTTTTGGTCTTCCTCTGCGATAGCGCGGATGATACAATAATCACTACCTTGTTCAGTAATCTCAAACCCGGGCAACAATGCGGCAGTCTGCTGAATCTTTTCAAATGTTTCTTTATCGTGAAAGTTCACTCTTATTTCTTCAAATCCTTTAACGTAGGGAAGGAAAAGTAGCCGTTTGGCAAAATGCTGTACTGATGGGATAGTAATCTGGGCAGTTTTTGGTACAGATATGCTTCGCTCCGCTGAAAGGAGCAGTCCGGTGGAGCTTTCTTCCAAATTAATCTCTTGCCCTGCTCTGAGATGATGCTTCTTAACCCACACGCTGGGAAGACTTACTGTAAGGGTGTTAGCCCCAACTCTGTTTATTTTACGTTTCATTCTCCCCTAAAAATGTTACTACTATAAATACTTTTCTAAAACAGTAATTATGTAATTACAAGTAATAATTATAATTTGTAAAAGTATATATCTAACTTCCCCTAAACTCGTAATATATCTACTAAAAATGGAAAATATTCATCTCAATCGGAAAACAGTACTTTTGCTTTCCTGCTTGCGGGAAAACGCCCGGGAAACATTGACAGATATCAGTAAAAAGACAAAGATCCCCATATCCACATTATTTGACCTTCTAAAAGAACTCTCGGGAAATCTCATCACCAAAAGTACTGTTCTGATGGATTTTTCAAAATTAGGCTATCACACCAGAGCACAACTCATCCTGAAAGTAGAGAAAGAGCAGAAAGAAAAACTCAAACAACATTTATACTTCCATCCTAATGTTAATTCCATTTACAAGATCAATAATGGCTACGATTTTATGATTGAAACCGTGCATAAAAATATCAAAGAATTAGACCTTTTTTTGGAGCAATTGCAGCAGAAGTTTAATATTTCAGACCCGCAGATCCATTACCTCATTGATGAAGTGAAGAAGGAAGGGTTTACTCTCAATGCTCCCAATGTAAATTTATAGGAACTCTTTATGAATTACCCTTCTTTAGTAGTATGTTATGAGATTGGAAGTTCTTCCTGACTCAATGGTTTATAATTCCGGCAATCCCACATATTTAGCCGCTCGTATAATCTCTAATTCTCTGTGTTGCAACGCCGTATAACAACATTGCAATCCCCCACCACCAAGACCGATTGCTTTCATATCCACGGGAAGAACTTCTAATCCCAACTCTCTTTCTAAAAACCTGTTCGTCGCCGGATGATTCTGGGAAGAAATAATTCTTCCAAGACCAACAGAAATAACATTCATAGAAAGATTTGTTGTTCCTTCTTGATATACTTCTTTCATCTCCGGCGTTATACAATATACGTTCTCTTTTCCAAAGAAAGTACTGAACATCCCATAAACAAAATTCCGTGCATCTTCTCGCAGCATCTCCGGAATGTAAGTAACTCCCCGTGTTCCGTCTTTCTTCTGGAAATAAAATATTCCCACATTTCCATGGTATGCTGCCGAGGGATTAGCGGCAGAATCATCAGGCAAGGGAATTTCAATCACATAATTCCCCGACTGAGCAGCATATTCCCCGATCGCTTCCGGAGAAGTTCGTCTCCCACTGCAATTAATAACCGCATGATAAAAAGCATCAGAACTCTGTCTCCCATTTACTAAAACGGGTAGGGACATGGGAAGCTGGTCTCCTTTCCCTTCCATGGGCCATCTGCCGCTTGCTCGGCCAACCACTATATTTTCCAAAAGATTCTTTGTACTGCCCCCTAGTCCCCGTAGTTCAAACTCCACTAACACCGGTTCTGGCTTGCGATTATCGTTTCTCATAGAACTAAAATAAAGATAGGGCTTTCCTTCGGCATTGAAACCAGCTGCCATGGCATTATTGATATAAATCCAGTTAAACATCCCTTCCACAGATGCGGGAAGATAGTGAAAATTATTGAATCCCGCGTGATTAAACTGTGCTTCTAACTCTGCCAGCTCTGCAATAACCCGTGCTCGTACTTTCTTTGGCGTATTAAATACTCGTTGTGCCATCTTAGTCACATCACTAGATGCTCCCACCCATTTATTATCACCATCGGCAACAGCATCATAGGAAAACGTATCACCATCTCCGGTAATAATGACGACATTCCCTTTCTCTTCATGTTCCGGAAAGTAAAGTGGCGTCCTGCTGATGGGAATCAACTCTTCTTTCAACGCTTCTTCTAAATCCTCCATGGTCTGAATGACCTGTAATCGTCGTGGTGCTGTAAATGTCATATCTTTTCAGAATGAACGCTTCTTAAAGACTATTTTCTGAGAATTTTCGGAAGATTTGCGGGAGGGGAAAAATGTTTTTGGAAGAGACGTATTGCTTTTCGGAAAATCTTCGAGAGGGGATAGTCCTGCTTTTAAACACGCGGAATTCCACCACTCTAATGAGTGGTGGTTTACTTCGTCAAC
>CAYIBV010000040.1:0-10246 GCA_964361725.1 uncultured Methanosarcinales archaeon
AGACACTTTATATTCCCAATTAGATTTTACTTCTGCAACAATTCTTTATTTCAAAACGCTGTTTGCAATACAAGATTTTCTTCTTCTGGAAAAAATTGGCGAATCTCCTAAAGACCATTCTGAACGATTTAGAAAGCTGGAGAAGAACTTCCCAAATCTTTTTCACGAACTGGATATGGAATTCCCAACTTATAGGGACACGTACTCTAAAATCATAGATAAAGAAACTTGTGACCGAATAAAAAAGATGGTTGAACATGATCTTAAACAATATAATATTACATAAAAATCTTAAGAAAATTGTAGCAAAGCAAACAGAAGTAGAAGATATCATACTATTTGGCTCGGTGATGAGAGGAAAAGAAAGACCAGAAGATATTGATATCATCGTTATTTTTAAGAATAGTGTGGTCAAAGAAACAGAGTATCAAATAAGAAAAGAAATTGAAAAGAAATATAAGAATGTGTCTATTATTTCTAAGACGCTCAACACGCTTTTTGATCCCGCTTTTGACGCCAGAGAAAGTATCCTTTTTGAAGGGAAAAGTCTTTTGAAAGGTAGAACTCTGGCAGAACAATACGGATACAATTCCGCAGGGATGTTTAAATGTGATTTTAAAGGATGGAGCAAACTTAAAAAGACAAAATACTATTATGCCCTCAATGGGAGGGGAACACAAAGAGGGATTATTAAAGAATTAACGGGGATTAAGTTGGCAGATGGCGTTATTCTCGTACCTCTCCCTAAAGTAGAAGTATTCCGATCTTTTTTAGAATTCTGGAAAGTAGAATATAGGTACATCCCTGTCCTTATTCCCGAACGATTAAATCAGAAAAAATTACTGGAATGAATCATCAGTAGGAAGTGTTTGGTATAATCAAAGAATGAAGATGAGAAAAAAAGAGTGAGGATAGTAAAGATAGTTGTCTTCTCAAGATCGTTTTTTTGATCCCGTCCTGTTGGAAAAAATTAATCCACTGTATCGCCAGGGATTATTTATCTGAATATTCACTTCCACATCTTTATCATTTCTTCTTCTATAAAATGCAGTTTGCCCGGAATGATCAAACAATGCGGCGGTTTGCCAAAATCGAAGCGTTTGATCTCTTTCAGAGTTCCTGATTTGATGATGAAATCATCTGCTCCTAATCGGGCACATCCTACAACCAGCATGGTATCTTTAATGACGTTCTCTTTCTTTCTTTTTTCAATGGATTCTAAAATATCCAATGCTTCATTCACGGTCATAAACTTCTTCTGTTCTGGTTTTAAATCCAGTAGAAATAAAGTGTGTGATCCTAACAGATTATTTTCTCGAAACACATTATATGGTGTTTCCAGGTGGGGATGATATTCTATAAAAGGGATGGAAGTGGTCTTGCCAAATTTATATAATTGCAAACCAGTCATGCCCATTGCTGTTAAGATAGATGCGTTATGAATCACCTGCACTTCTACTTTCTTCTCTTTTGCCAACTTAAACAATTCCATATGCGTCGTTGCCGAGAATGGATCGCCGATCACTAAGAATGCCACGTTCTTATGTTTTGCTTCTTCAATAATCTTTTCATCACCTTGCTCGGACGTTGTTCGATCAGCGAGAATAATTTTCTTCCCATACAACTTTTCCAGATCAGCGAGAGAACACTGCATTAACGACGTATAATTCTCCATGTAAATAATGTCACACTGTTTGATTATTTCTAATCCTTTCAATGTAATATCTTTTTCATCCGTTAGTCCCATGCCGATAATGTAGAGGGTCATCGTACTTGCACCCCTATAGAACATAATGCCGCTTCAGGTTCATAAAAGAGATGACGTACCAATAGATTATGTTGAGATCTTAAGTGCCCTAATTTAATGTGACACAGTTCATGATTGACACTTAACCCATTCATTCCATACTTTGAGTCAAATTTTAATTGATAGACATTATCATACACTTGCCTGCTGTTGGCATAAGCATCAGATGATTGGTATAAGTAAGGATCAGTTTCTACCAGTATAGAAATATCGTTGAGTTTGAACTCTTCCTGTTTCTGTTGCACGGCCTCCTTGAGTTGGTTCTTTGATTGGAACTCTGGAGCACAAGAACCAGTGTTATTAAGTATTTCACTGGTAGTGAGAGCGAGACCGCTATAGAGTGCCCCTATCTGAACACATCTGGAAAGAGATAAACTAATTACTCTGCCAATTCTGTGAGCATTGTTCATATTCCTTTCACCATATACGGCCCTTCCCGTTGATATCCTAATTTACGATAATATTCCCTCACTCCTACTCCAGCAATCACCACTATTTTATTCTTTCCCCGTTCCTTAGCAATATTCTCTGCTTTCTGCATCAATTTCTTTCCCCAGCCTTTATGCTGCACCACTCCTTCATCGCCAATGGCCGTTGCCGTGCCATAGACATGCAATTCCCGAATCAACGCACTGGTATAAGTAATTTCTGATCGTAATTGTTGAGAAGGAAATCGTAACCGGCAGAATCCAATGATAATATCCTGAGTAGGATCTTCTGCGGCAATAAAGAATTCTTTTCCCTGGGAAGCTTCATATTCTTGTACTTGTATCTGTACCTTTTCCCAATGTATGTTTTTCCCTTTTGGTTCCCGACAGCGGATGCAGCGACACACAATCGTAAAATGTTCATGCATGTATTGCCGCAAATTAGTCTGATCTACCCCCGCTTCCCAATACATTGTAGGCACATCCCGTTGGATGCGTTGAATACGGCAATATTCCGGCACGATCTTTTTAATTTCTACCAAGCGCTCTGCCGCTTCTTGCGTCGTGATGGGAGTAAACGTTCCTTGCTTCCATTGATAATATAATGCCGTTCCCGGAGCGACCATGCAGGGATAAAATTTAATCATGTCTGGTTTGTAAGCCTGATCGGAAAATAACTGTTTCATTCCGGCAATATCCCGTTCTCTGTCCGTAAGCGGCAACCCAGGCATATAATGAAAATTGATTTTAAATCCCAGGTCACGTAAAATTTGAATGGACTTTTTGCAGTCCTCTACCGTATGCCCGCGATGCACCACTGTTAACACATCATCATAGACTGATTGAATTCCTAATTCCACCCGCGTACAGCCTTGCGTTAACATGATATTTCCCTGTTCCAGAAACCCCCAGTCCGGTTTTGTTTCAATACATAATGCCACGCAGCGTATCTGTGCGGTTTCATTGCGTTTTTGTTCTTCTTCTAATGTGAAACGTGTTGCCTGCTTGATCCTGAGTACTTTCTCCTGTACTCGTTTCAACCGCTCTGGATCATGAATATCTCCAGGCAATTCAAAAAATTCTTTGAATTTGATGTAATCCATATTTCCGGTTGTATAAAAAAATAAATCAGAAAAATCATTCATAGCTTTGAACGTTCCCCATATAAAAGCGGTTTGATATTCCATTGATTCTGCGGGAAACGTTCCCCCCATCACAATAATCTCAATTTTATCAAACGTATGGCCTAATAACACGTATTGTTCCAGGCGATTAAACACTTGTAGATAGGAATCATACTGATTGCGCATTCCCCGCATCGTGGCCGGTTCATGGCCCGTGTACGATTGCGGCACATCTCCCCATGGCGAATTTAATCCTCCTGGACAGAACGTACATTTTCCATGCGGACATTTAGAGGGCGCGGTCATAATCGCCACGGGTGATACGCCGGAAATCGTTCGTACTGGCTTGGTCATCAATGTTCGTTTGAGTGATTCTATGTTTTCCATCGGCGCATGAAGAAGAATGGTGATATTAGTGGGAATAGCGTGAAGATGATATTTTAAAGCCAGCTCTCGCTTTCGTTTGGTAATTTGCTTTTCCGATAAATCCTGCTGTTCCAGTTCTGGAATAATTTCTTCATAAAAGTCCATATTCTCTCCAAAAAGAGTCTATTTTATAAAAATTGTGTTGGGTTTAAAACAAAGTATGTGGGACAAACTAGTTTCGTGACCGGAAGCAGTTTCGGGATAACAGAAAACTATTTTGTACCCGGCTTTGTAGAAAAAGTCACCTTGGCCGCAACCTTCGTGCTGCAATCAAAGAAAATTTGGAATGCAGCAACTACCAACCGGTCTTACGAAAGGTAGTTCTCAGGTTGCTCTTTGGCCTAGGCGGTGACTTTTTCTGAGATTTTCTACAGAGCTTTTGTACCCGAAACCTTTATAAACCAAGCTCAAAACTAACGTTCCATGGCCAAGCGCATCGGAACAAAACAACGGAAAACACGCTATCTTTTTAAACGGGAAATACGGGAAAAAGGCAAAATACCGTTAAGCAAGTATTTCCAGTCTTTTACTTTGGGTGATAGAGTCCACTTACGCTTAAACTCTAGCGTGGAAAAAGGTCAGTTTTTCCGTCGCTTTCAGGGTCTTACCGGCGTTATTACTGGTACCCAAAAAGGATCCTGTTATGAAATCAAAATTCAAGACAAAGATAAAGAAAAAATCGTCTATGTTCATCCCATTCACTTATTGAAGGTGCACTAACTATGCCATCCCCTACATTTATAGAAGACCATCCTCTTTGTTTAGTAGATGTTCGTCGCATCCTGGAAACATTTGAGAAACGGGATCCAGAACTCAATTTCCTCTCTAAAAAAGCAAAAGAGTACGTTGATACGTTTGTCGCCATGCCTGTGAAAAAGAAAGAAGAGTTACATAAAAAATTGCAAAGCTTAAATCTGACCCGTTTGCGGGAAGAGCACATTGCGAAGATTGTTGATTTTCTCCCCAAAACTGCGAATGACCTTAAAATTGTTCTGCAGGCCTATCCTTTAAGTCTGCCTAAGAACGATCAAGAGAGCATCGTCAACACCGTTAAAAGTGTTGCAGAAGCGTAATTTTTATTAATTCTGAGGTATTATCCAGTAAAATGATGCCAGATTCCAAAACAGTGCGTGAAGAACGGGCCATCGTGCTCGATTACCTAGAACATGGCTATCCTTTTGATCAGGGGGCTATGAAGACACCCATAGCGCAAGCACTGGGATTGGAACACTTATCATTATTAGAACTTGTTCCTAAGAAAGGCGTCTTTCTGCAGCCCAATGAAGAAGTATATATTGGAGAAGGAAAACGGGAAGAGATTCATCATATTAAAGGAAGGATTCCTATGGAAAAATTGACAGCAACCGCGAGAAATGCTCTTGCTCCCGTCATTGAGGAAGCCATCAGTAAAGATGAAAAAAAGTTTGTGGAATTCTTTAACAAAGCCCAGCCGTTAACGATGAGAATGCACCAGTTAGAGTTATTGCCAGGTGTGGGAAAGAAACACATGTGGGAAGTGCTGGAAGCGCGCAAAGAACGTCCCTTTGACAATTTTGAAGACCTCAAAAGCAGAGTGAAGTTATTGCCTGATCCCCGACAGGTGGTCGTGAAGAGGATTTTACTGGAGTTAGAAGGCACGGAGAAGTGGAAGATATTTGTGGGTTGAAGTAAGTACGTGAGATGGTTCTTTTGGAGTGTTCAACCTGCTTTTAACGTAAATTATACGCAACCTTTTTATAATTATTATTATTTAGTAGTAATTTGAATGGAGTTAGATAAAACAAGCCTACTAAATGAACTGGAAAAGCAGAGAAGGAAACGTCTTATTATAGATTTTTATTCTAAAGAGAACCACGATCCTCTTGAATTTAAACAGGCAGTGGAAACAGCTGAGAGAGTTGCCCAAGAGGCTGAAGCATTAAAACAGAGAATGGGGCTTGATCCGGTTGGTTGTTATTTAAGATGGGAAGCTGCAAGGTCACTCAGTACGTTGTTCCGTTTGTCGGTGTCGGGTTTTCCTAAAAATCAACTTACTACAGAGGAACAAGCAGTATTATTTTCTATCAGAAATACAGAAGATAAACGTGGTAGATTTTATGTATGGTCAGATTTTTTAGAATTATTCCAGCAAGGGGAGATTTCTATTGTTGAAAAAGCTGTTCGTTCAGCAAGTCAGATACTAGAAAGGATAGAGAAAGATATTTTCTCTGATTATTTTAAAGCAGTGGCAGAAGGTGATAATCCCCTTGCCCTATTAAATAAAGTAAGATTATTAGGAATTGTAGCAAATGTAAACCCTGATCATTATGTACGGTTACAATGTCAGGTATTTGAATATCCTTCTGAAGCAGTACGAGCAGACTCCGTTAGATCACTTGGTTGCTTAGCTATACTTAATCCTTCAGCATATTTGGAACTATACCCTAGATCTAGAAGATTACAGGAAGGTTTTAACGATGCCCCTAGACAATCGTTACGAAGTATGGGAGCACTTGCCCTAACCTGTTTTAGTGATGAAGTTAGGCCAATAGAAGATGAGGAGCGTTCTTTCCTTAGAATGTGTCTGGATTCTCCATATGTTCTTGATAAACAAGGGAATCTTCGGACAAAAGAGGAAATTGTGGGAGATTTAAGAAAAATAGGAGGATGGCCTACTTCATTTGCTGATTTCTTTAATGGTAAATCTACATGCTCCCTTGTAAATAATTATCCCACTTTGAGAGAGATTCTTCAGGCCGGAGAAGCGCAGGATCTTTTGGAAATAGGAGAATGTGGGCAGATAAAATCTCCAACGTATAGGGCTACTCAAAAATTGGGTTCAGGAAAGGGGGGAACAACATACAAAGCGCATTCTGGAACCTTAATGATTGACCGTGCTATCAAAGTAATTGATCCTGATAAAGTAAATCTCAACGAGGCCAAGCTTATGGCTAGATTAAATAGGCAGGATTTAGAGAATATTGTACAAGTATACGAAGCGGGGGATAACATTTTAACTTTCAAAGACCAGCCACGATATGCTATTGTTATGGAATATGTTGAGGGATTGACAATTAAAGAATTGATAGACAAAGCAAAACAGGAAGGAAAGACCAGTATCCTTTTAGATCAAGCACTTCATTATGGGGCACAGTTACTAAATGGGATAGTGAGTTTACGCTCTCATGGAATAACGCATCGCGATCTTAACCCAAAGAACATTAAAGTAACAGTTGACGGGATTGTTAAAATTCTCGACTTTGGTATTGCTACAGAGGAGGAGAATCCAGAGCCAAAAGATAATCGTTGTTATGGTGGTCCTTCTGATTTGTTTTCGTGGGGGCTTATTTTGTATGAGATGATTACAGGAGAACATTTTATTGTGCTAAGAGAAGAGGAAATGGGTACCGAGACTCATGCTGCATTAGTTCTGCGGCGTAAAGCAGAGATTAGAACAGAAAATGGACATTTAAAAGAAGAGTACGCTAGAAAAATTCAAGAAAATGTTCCAGAATTAGTTTTCCCTTATATCTATGGTATATTAAATTCCACAGAGATTGTTGATGTAGATAAAGAACTGCCACTCTTCCAACACCTTTTTGCAGAAATGAGGATTGCGGTGTACAAAGAACAGTCTATGGAAGAGTTCCGCCGCCAATCAGCTCAGTATCTTCGATGGTCTGAAATGCCAAATTCAGTTCGTTCCATGTTTGAGTCGTCATTTTGGGAAAAGCAGGGGGAAACGTTGAGAGATCCAGAAAGAAGAGAACGAGTTTTAGCTAAATGTCAAGTGTTGTTTAGTGTTGAAGATTACCTTACTTTAACTGGGTTATTAAAAGATGAATATAACCCATTGAAAGGAAAGCCATGATGTGGAGGATATTATGTCATTATGGGACAAATTGCCGAGAGGTTTAAAGAATATGACGTTAGATGAAACTACAGGAGAAGAATATTATGAATTATTTTGGAGAGAAGTTATTTGTCTGGTGATAGGTAGTGATTTAAAAATTAGCACAAAGTAATCTCGCAATACAACCAAAATGGGTCTAGAAGGATTAGTTAAAACGTTTTTGAACATTTTTCGTGGTCCTATTTATGTAGATGATGAGATTTATGATCAAATGAGTTCAATTTTAGACTTAATTATGTGTAAACCTAGGAGAGAAATGTCTATGCATCATTTGGGTCCAGTTGTATCAGCATGGGTTTTGGATTTAACGAATGACAAAATACCTTACGATGTTTTACCGCAGTACCATCCTGTTCTTGGTTTTAATCTTATTTTGTTTCTGGCAAGAAAAGGTATCCTGCCACAGAATGTTGATTCTTATGTGGAAAAACACCAATCCCTAAAAAAGAATATTATGGATATGCAAGACATTGAATATGATCCTCTTAGGATAAGAGAATGGAACCATCGTTTTACAATCACAGATGTTCTTAAGCTCAAAGAAGTAGGATGTTGTCCTGCTGAAGCAAGTTTATATGATCCTAGATTTAATGCCGAAGAGATTGCAACAATGTATTTCTACGGATGTTCTTCCGATGAGGCAGATAAATATTCACCAAGATTTAATGGTTTTGATATTGGAAATTTATTTTTACGGGGATGCTCCCCTCCAGAATCAGAAGAATTTAACTCTCGATTCAATGGTTTAGAGATTTCTTTAATGTACGAATCTGGGATGTGTGCATTTGAAGCAGAGGCGTACAGCACAGAATTTAAAGGGTTATCTATTGTAAGTTTGTATGAGAATGGCTGTTCAGCACAAGATGCCAACGATATCTCACCAAAAGTAGTAAATATGTTTGCATTAAAAAAACAGAGAGGATTTTTTAGTGAAATTATTCATTTTACAGACAATCCTCTTAGAAAAGTATTCTTTGATTGGAGGTATAGGTATGTTTCTGGAAGCAAAATCTTTCAGAGAGTTGACTTTATGAAGAGCGTTATACAATTGGGAATAAGAAGTGTCCCAAAACAGAATCAAGATATCCTCTGTGATCTTCTTCCTGTTGTTGGCGGCAGTAAAGAGTTTAGATCAAATCATCACAAGTATCATATTATTGGAGCTGGTTCTAGTGCCATCGTATTATTAAATGAAAGAGATAAAGTGGCCTACAAAATATCTAAAGGAAACCGTACAGAATATTATTGTTATAGGGAAATAAATTTCCCAACAGTACACGTGCTACGTCCAGAAGAACAGGATTATGAATATTCTAACACTATTTTTGGAGAGATGATTCCTTTTTATCTCTCAGTTATTAAATTACCTTTTATTAATGGGAGATCACTTTCAGAACATTTATGTAATACAGAACCGTTACCTCCAGAAAAGATAATGAAATATTGCTCTGGTATTTTTTTTGGCCTTCTCGAGCTTCGTCAAGCCGGCATTTACCACCATCGCGACCTTCGTCCCGCTAATATTATGATTGATGAAGAGAAAGACAGAGCAGTCATCATTGATCTTGGCATTGCCACTACAGATAAAGATGCCTTAGCCAAAGACAACCGACGTTTTGGCTCTCCTACCGGGCAAGTGGCCAATGATCTCAACTCGTTAGGGCAGATCATGTACAAGATGGCTACAGGTGAGCATATCTTTGCGGAATCAAAATCCATGGAGCGAACAACGTATGCTGATCAAGTGCGAGACCATCGTGATTGGATTTATGAAGATCATGAGCGGTTAAGACCATACTTGGAAACAGTGGAGCGAAGGGTAGAAGATCCTACGTTACGGGATATTGTTGTGTTTTGTTTGAGGAGTAGAGGGACGGATGAAGATTATGATAAATTAAACGAGAGGTTTAGAGCGTATGATATTAGATGAACTTCCGTTAGAAGAGTATGATGACCGTGATGGATCATTTAGGGAAAAAGAATGGCTACGAGATAGCATGATCTCCCCAGCAAGAGCAAATGCGTACCCTAAACGATTCGTAACATGGGAAATAATCGAACTGGTGAAAGAGGGAATTTCTCCAGAAGATGCTGCTCTCTTCAGTGATCGTTTTAGTGCTTGGTCTATCATTGGTTTAGTGCTGGGCAATTGCTCTCCAGAAGAAGCAGAAAAGTATGATGCGAGGTTTGATCAAGATGACATTAAGTATATGGCTGAAGTTGGTTGTTTCCCAGATGATGCGAATAAGTACAATGTAAGATTTGAAGGACACAGGGAGATTGCTCAGATGTTTAAAGCGAAGGTCTCACCACAAAGATCTGATGAATATAACAAACGTTTTACCGGGGATGATATTGCAGAGTTAGCGCTTGCCGGCTGTTCACCAGAACAGGCAGATAACTATCCCATAAAGTTTAAAGGTAAGGGAATAGCTGAGATGTTTCACGCCGGATGTGATCCATATACAGCAGAGTTGTATCCTCTACGATTTGATGGGGGGGAAATTACATATATGGTAAACGTTCATTGCTTTCCAGATGATGCTGAAAAATATGATGAAAGATTTAA
>CAYIBV010000041.1:0-10229 GCA_964361725.1 uncultured Methanosarcinales archaeon
AAATTCCGCACAGCGGATACTCATATGGGAAGCCACACCTCCATATTTTGTAATCAACCCGGCAGGGTTGCGGGTAAAAATCCAGTCGTAACCGGGATCGCCGTTCTCCAGCACGACTATACTTCCCTCCAACTCAGGAATGGTGCGGTCTTTGATATCATTGATATTTATGATCTTGCTCTGAATCTTTTTCTGTGTGATAAAATTAGGCCTAGCCACATAATGCTGAATGACATCAAAATTATGCTCGGCAAAAATTACAGCGGGAAGGGCTAACTTCTGATTGATGGTGCGTTCTTTCTCTTTGTCTTTGATGAGTCTTTTCCATTGCCGGGTAATGTCCTCTCCCAATTCTGAGGCATTGATATGGAGAATGTTGTTAATATCCAATAAAGCAATCTCTTTCCGCGTAAAGCCCATATCTTCTCCTGCTTTAGCGATTAATTCTAACGCATCGGATAAATTCTTAGTGAATTCAAATTTAGACAATTCCCGCGTTTGTGTGGCCTGCTCTACAAAATGAAAGAAATGCTGGGCATCACAGGAGATGCCGTGCTGCTGTAACGCTTCCGTTATGTGTGAGGCAAGATGATAATCTAAGTGGAAGTGGTCTTTCTTGCTTTCTTGCATGGTGAGAGAAATAGTGTTAATCAGCTGGGGATTGAGGTCGTAGCGGGGACTGGTA
This sequence comes from uncultured Methanosarcinales archaeon, assembly GCA_964361725.1. Taxonomy (GTDB): domain Archaea; phylum Nanobdellota; class Nanobdellia; order Woesearchaeales; family GW2011-AR9; genus CAYIBV01. Next base: position 686 of record CAYIBV010000041.1, read on the forward strand.
ATGTCATACGTTCCAGGGCGGAGGTGGTAGTATTCCTGCAGGAATTCTTCTTTTGCTATTTCTCCATTAAGAAGCTTGCGGAAGTCTTCGCTGATCTTCGTCGCTACGGTATGGATGGAATTATAAAAAGAATCATACACATTCTGGTCAATGATGCCCTGATGCACCATGCTCTTGAGGAGTATTTTTCCGATAAATCCCAGACGGGCAAGACGGGAGAATTGTACTGTTCCTTTCTTGCGGCAGTCGTCAAGCAAGAGTTTGGCGAAGTTGATGAATTCTGGAGGAGTGTGATGCTCACTTCGTCTTTTGTTGTTAATGGCATGGCGGAATTCTTCCATGCTGCAGACTGTTTTCATGTCACTGTCGATGTTTTTCTGAGCACTGAGGATGAGATTGTTGGTGAGCTGGAGAAGGGATGTTTTTAATTCCATAATTTCTTCTTCTGAAAATCCTGCAGCGCGCAGTTCCTGCGCTCGTCCATCAAAGTTAAAGTCATAACAGGTGAAGAGCACTTCAAATTCTACTTTATCCTGAAGATGGGGGTTGTGCTGTAGTTTTTCCATGTAAAACGAAACGAGTTTCTCTCGTAATGGGGGAGAGAGGGAAGAAGGAGTGAACGAGTTGAACGTGTTTCGCACATTGACATAGGGCTTGTTGCCAAATAATTCTACCAATTTTGCCGGGTTGACGTTGTAATAACCCTGCGAGGTTCTCGCTTCATGCCAGGCACTGTGGGTGATGAGATAATCATATAGGGAGTAGTCTAAGTGGTTGGGATTGTCACCAATGATCTCTGCGGGATTCCAATCGGGCATATCTCCAAAATAAGTACTATCTCCGGCTAAATGAGATTGTCTTTCTGTGAGTTTGCGGAATTTTGCTTTCAGTTCATGCAGACGTTGTTTTACCTCTTCGTGATTATCATCTTTATGGATATTTGCCGCTAACGGACGGACTTGGAAGATAACGAGCTCGCGGTTTTTGGTTAGGGCAAATTCAATATCTAATGGAAGGCCGGGAATGATATGTTCTAACTCCTGTACGGCAGTGAGGAGTTCTTTCATGTTTTCCGGAATGGTTGTGGCAAAGTGGGAAAGATACATGGTCTGTGTTTCCATACCGGCAGTGACGGAATCAGTGCTTCCCGTGGTGTTATCATAATTGATGACATAATAGGGGCCATTCGTTCCCAGCGTGCGGGTAAAGACCACGCCGCTCATGATGATGTCCTCTGTCTGCTTCTGCACGAGGATTTGGTTGAATGAACTTTCTCCATTTTTTTCTTTGTAGGATTGCACGACGGTTTTAATGGCGTTTTCAATTTCCGTTTGATTTGTAGAATCAATATGAAGGACACTTTCAAAGTATCCAGCCATGGATTTTTCTAATGTATCCTCGCTCACAGCGGAACTGCGCACGACCAGTTTTGAAGGAGAGAACTGCTGCTGAATATGCTGGAGAATTTCCTGCTTACGATTTTTCCAGTCAGAGATGGTAAATGTAAAGAGGGGTTCGATCTTTGATTTCTGAAGGAGGGGTTTAAGGGTGTTTAACGTGTCAGCTTTAGAGGAGATGATAATCTTGTTGCTTTTTGCGGCGGCGAACTCTGAGCCTCCTTTAAAGTAGGAGGTAAACTGGGCCATGTCTTTGAATTTATCTCGTTGTTCCAGCAGTTCGTTGATGATCTTAAATGTAGACAGTCGGGCGTAATAAGGATGCTGGATTAATTTTCCTCCAATCTGTTTAACGTAGTCTGCCCCCAGAATATCTCCCAGATCATCACCATGGACAAGAATAAGCTCTGCATGGGGAAATTCTTCATGGATTTTCTGAAGGTTTTCCGTATGGTCCCGGGAATGCTGGAGCACCACGCGGTCAACACATTTTAAGTTTTCCAGAATGGCTTTTCGTTCCTGAAGATTAGCGATGGGCTTGGAGCGGTACTTTTCCACCGCTTCGTCTGTCATTATACCTACGATGTTGTAATCAGCAATGGATTTAGCAAATTGGATGGACTGCAGATGGCCGTAATGGAATAAATCTGCAACCACACCGCTATAGGTGATTTTCTTAATTTTGCTCTTTTCAACCTCTACCCAATCTCCTTCTTTAAGCCCCCCTATCTTGGGAATAGTGATACAGAGCTGTCCGTTGGATTTATTCTTCCAGATGCGTTGTTTCATATTCCTCTTCCACCTATTTTGCTGTTTGTAGCGGCATAACTTCCTGTTGCTGCATAATTACCTGCTGCTACATAACTACCTGCCGCTACTAGTATAACTAGTTCTAGTATAAGCTGTTTTTAAAGGTAGTGAAAAAGGGATAAAGAAGAGAGGGCTTTGTGTATAAAGTCACTTCGTTTAGGGGTGCGGTGCCTGTTATGTTTAATTGGATTTGAGTTTTAAGAACAGGGCTTTCCTGGACGATAAAAATTAGACGTAAAAAATCTATGTAGGGGCTTTGGCTTTTCTTGCTAGTATCATCACATATTCATATGAAATAATCAACGGCTCTTCATATTTCTTATACAATTTTTGCAAGTCTTCTACCAAACTCCTTCTTTTCTCATCAGGCAAAACTTGAACCCAACCATATGAAACAACTAAATCAAGATATCTCCCTTTATTAAATTCAAAATCTTCATCATATTCCCTCATTTCTACAGAAGTAAAAGATTGGCTTTCTTTTAATTTTTCATATATAGCATCAGATATTTGTCTGACTTTTGATCCTGCTGGTCCTCTATTTAGTCCTCCATATTTATCAAGAACCTTGCTGACATCTTTCACAAAACCTGATTCTTCCTTTCGCTGATACGACCAAAACAAAGCCAGTGTTCCTCCGTTTCTTAAAATTCTATATGCTTTTTCTTCTCTACCTTCTGGATTAATCCAATGCCAAGCCATTCCAGAAGTGATGATATCTAATGAAGAATCAGAGAATTCAACATCTTCAAAAGTTCCAACTTTAAATTTAACTTTTGGAAATGAGGAACACTTTTCCTTTGCAAGATTAACCATTTCTTGACCAACATCCAGCCCAACAATACTATAACCTCTTTGAGCGAAAAGAAGAGTTGCTTGACCAGTACCACAACCAACATCCAGTATTTTTCCATTTGGTCTTATTTTTGAATAAGTGACAATATCATCGATGAGTTGTGTTGGATAAGTAATTCTAGCTCTATCATACAAATTACTTATGTGTTGAAAAGTCCTACCTTCTTCTCTATTAATAGTCATGCTGCTTACTCACCCAAAATATCCGCCACTTTATTGATAAACTTCTTTGCATCATCCAGCGTCATTTCCGCTAAATGCTTTTCAAAAGACACACTTCCTGAATAACTTGCTTTTTCTCGCCGTTCTTTTGCTCTGCCAATTTCTTTTATCTCTTCCTCACTCAACTCTAGAATAGCAGAAATATTCTCAATATCTCTCTTCTCTAACGTCTTTCCCAGACATTCTTTACAAAGAACACAAATAGTCGCTAAATGAGTTCCCGCTTTGTAGCCAATCTTGTACAATAAAGCCATCGCTGCATGATACATAGCATAGTATGCGATGACAATTACCCAATCATAATACGTTTCGTCATCTACACGTTTATTGATGCCAGCAGAATTTTGAATAGTAAAGTTGGCAAAATCCAGATTATGGTAAGATTTGTCAAGATGAATTTTTGAAAGAGAAGTAGAAGACTCTATTTTCCTTACAATATGCTGTCTGATATACTTCTTGAAATCTCGATCAAGTGTTTTACTGTTCTCTAACCAGACTTGCCACTTCTTTGGTTCCCTCAAAAATCTTTCTGATTTTTGGGGCACAGAAACATTTCCTGTTTCTCGTGTTTCTTCGTTCATACGAGCACCAACCTATGAAATAATTCTGCCCCATCTATTAAAATATGGTGTTCTATCGCTTGTTTAGCCAACTCATTCTTTTTCTTAAACTCATCAACTGTCATAAAATAGGGACTTATTTTTAAGCCTGTCCGTCCATTTATCAAATCGATAATATCTTCTACTTTCTTAATATCACTTTGAGAGACATTTTCTTTCAATAGGAGCAGATCAATATCGGATGCTTTGGTTGCATATCCTTTTACAATCGAACCAAAAATAAGCATAACTGAATAATCAACATATTTCTCTTTAAACATATCTAAAGCCCTGGCGAGTGTCTTGTTTTTAGTAAGAAAATGAAACGTACGGTCGTATTCTACTACTCCTAACGTAGCATAAACCAAAGAAGTTCTCTTTAGGGAATAATATTTAACATTAGCTTCTGCTTTTACATCCAGAACTCCCTGTTTAACCAACTTCCTCAATACTCTTAATGTTCTCGGGCGGGTCAATTTGGTAACTTTCGTTAATTCAGCAAAATAATGCTTTTTCAAATCTAGAAATACCTCTAGAATCTTAACTTCCGCTAGACTTAACAATGTATGGTTAGTGTACATATTGGTACGAATAACGTACATCACTATTTAAAACTTTTGTTTACGAACACCAAAACCCCCTAATTTTACGTATTTGGAAAGCTCCTAAATGTGTGTCTGCTAAAGCAGGATTAATACAAAAACTCAAATCCAACTCTGCGCTCCTCACTGCGGTTGCGGTGCAAGAAGGGATAGTTCGCTCGGAGGGATAGTTTTCCCTCCGGCGTGCCGAAGGATTACGTCCTTCGTGCATTCCCTTCTTGCACCGCACTCCCTACTTTATACACAAAGCCAAAAGAGAGGATAAAAAGAAGAAAGTTAGAGATATGGTTTGGCAAGTGCAAGAAGCTTTTCATGTACTTTTCCATTACTAGCAAGAAACGGTTTATTTCTGACATTTTCCCGGTTATAGGTAATTTCTGTGCCATCCATGGAGGTAATTCTTCCTCCTGCTTCTTCTACGATGCAGTGCATGGCGCAGATATCCCATTCTGAAGTGGGGCCAAAACGGAAATAGATGTCAGCACTTCCTTCCGCTACAAGGCAGCCTTTTAATGAAGATCCTACTTTCTGTGATGAGGCAAAGAGAGGTTCAAGGGCAGCCATGATGTGGAGATTGGAATGGTTCTTGCTTTCCACGATAATCATATCTTTGAAATTTGTTTTGGATGAGACATGTATTTGTTTTGTTATTTTATGGGCTGTGTGGAATGCTCCACTTCCCCGTGCTGCGGAAAAGAGTTCATCTGTCACGGGGGAATAAATCACACCCACCACGGGCCTGCCATGTTCCACAAGAGCAATATTTACGGTAAATCCAGAATCGCCGGCAATGAATTGTTTTGTGCCGTCTAACGGGTCAACAATCCAGATTATAGTATGATTAAGACGGGAGGGATTATCGACGGTCTCTTCAGCAAGAATATGATATGGGAACTCTTTTTTCAGTCCGTTTACGATAAGTTCGTTTGCGGCAAGATCTGCTGATGTTGATTGACTGTCATGGTCATAATCATGCTTTTCAGTGATGGTGTATTCCTTTTTAAAGAAGGTCATGATTTCTTTTCCTGCTTCTACCGCAAGATGTTGGGCAAGAGAGAGTTCTTTGTCGTACATAGTTATAAATCACTTACAATTCTTTCGTATTCTTGTGAGAGCCGTTCCATGAGCTTAATACACTCTTTACTAGCTAAAGATTTAATTTCCTGTTCTTTTTGTGCTCGTTCTGTTATATTTAAGTCGCGTGGGCAGCGTTGCTGGTGCAGGGACTTCTTTGTGAATTTAGTCTGTTTTCGTCCGATAAAATGTTCCATTTTCTCAAGAGAGGGGGCAGGATTGGTGACAAATTTTTCAAACGGAATGAGGAGAACCTGTTTTTTTTGTTTTTTGGAAAGGTTGTTATATGTTTCCCACAGACGGTCAGAGCGTGCAGTATATGATCGTATTACTTTATCCATTTGGTTGGAAGCAATGTACTCCTCTTCGATGCCGTAACAGGTCCAAGGAAGGAGATAGTCGTGATGTCTAATAGTAAACGAAAAGATACGCGGATCGTTACCCTCTCTTTTTCCATACCCTTGTTTGTATTGAGAATGAATGACATCAATAGGGTGACGAATCATTTCTAAAATGCGTAAACTATCACCCAGAGCTTCAAAATAAATTTCGCTCATTCCTAGGACGTCATGCTGTTGTACTTGAAAAATTGGCTTCTCATCTAAGATTTGTTGAACAACAGAATCTCCTTCTTTTTTGATGAGACGTTTGAGATACTTTAATGGGTTTACTTGGTTAAAGACACTGGAATGATCCCCTTTTCGGAAATTAATATTTCTGCTAATCATGGACTCATACAATTTCATCTGAATTTCTAAACGGAGAAGGGCAACAGCAGCATCTTTTTTTATCTTTCCAAGCGTATATAATTGTGGAATGCGCTCTAAGATCATCTCCATCCGCTCTAGTTCCACGCCTTGGAAACTGGTTAGAATTGGGCCTAACATTGACTTTCCGGTCCTGGTAATTCCATCTACTAAGACTACTGGTTGAGTGTAGTATAGGGGGCGGTGTAATTCTGGTTCACTTTGCATCATAATTAAAACAAGTATCATTTTGTTTTATTTATATTCCTTTCGTATTTTTGTTCGTCAATTTTTATTCTTGCTGTTAACAACGTAGCGAATAGTGTATAATAAAGCTTTTAAATAGGAGATTGAGGAGTGTTTTTATGATAATTTGGATCATAGGAATGTCGGCTGCTGGTAAGACAGTAGTAGCAAAAGAATTGTACCTTCTTATGAAGAAAGATTATTCCAATACTATCTTGCTCGATGGTGATATTTTTCGTGATCTCCACAATAACGATGTTGACCATAGTATAGAAGGGAGGAAGAAGAATTCAGACCGTCTTTGCCGCATCTGCAAATTCTTTGATGAACAGGAAATCAATGTTGTGGGAGCAGTATTGTCTATATTTCATGATGCTCAGCAATGGAATAAAGATAATTATCAGCGATACTTTGAAGTGTATCTGGATGTGCCTTTTGAAGTCTTAGTTCAACGGGATCCAAAAAAGCTGTATGAAAGAGCACTGCGTGGGGAGATGGGTAATGTAGTGGGAGTGGATATCGAGTTTAAGCCGCCTAGAAATCCCGACCTGGTTATTAAAAATGAAGGACAGGAATCACCTCGTGAAATTGCTTTGAGGATTTATGACAAAGTTAAAGACTTATTGTGATAAGACTTATTGTGATCTTTCTCTCATAAATCTTATATAGTGTCCAAAATGCGGGAAAACATGGTAAAAGAGCATGTAAGTTATACCCAAAAAGCTGTTAAAGGGATTACTCACGTTAGTATTCTTCTTTTTATTTCTCATGTGTTATCATACATTCTTCGCGTAGTGTTAGCACGGCAATTGACACCCGAAGAATATGGGTTATTTTCAGCTGTCTTTGAATTAGTCTTGTTTTTGTTGGTTTTCCGTGATTTTGGCTTGGGAAATGCTTTGGTAAAGTTTATACCACAATATAAACATACTGAAAATTATTCTAAGATTAAGACCATGATTCTCTCTGCAGGAGTTTTACAGCTGATTGCTTCGCTATTGCTAATCGCAATTCTTATTTTTATGGCCCCGTACCTCTCTGTGCATTATTTTAAATCTGGTGAAGCAAAGAATCTTCTCATAGTTCTTTCGTGGTATATTCTGTTTTCTATGCTTGCGCGGCTGCTTGACAACATACTTAATGGTTTTCAGGAAGTTAAGTGGTATTCTTGGACCCAAACGCTTAAGATTGGATTTACAGTTATTTTTTCTATTGTTCTTATTTATTATGGGTTTGGGATCATGTCACCCGCGATTGCCTATATCATTGCTCTATTTTTGACATTTCTCATCTTAGCGAAGGGGGCATCAAAATATGTTTTTATATGGAAATACCCCCTTACTGATGTCTGGAAAACAACTAAAGAGTTGTTTACGTTTGCGGGAGCAGTTATTTTTACAGGTTTAGGGAACAAGGTGGTGGCTCATTTGGATGTGTTAATACTTACATATTTTGTTCCTCTTACTCAGGTGGGGGTCTATAATGTTGTATTGCCAACAGCATTGCTTTTCTTGTTTATACCTCGAGCAGTAACCATGGTCCTGTTTCCAATGACTTCTGAATTATGGGCGAAAAATGATGTAAAACGTATCTCTGAAGGGGTGCGTCTTATTCATACTTATTTATTGTTTCTAACACAACCATTTGTATTTGCAGTGTTTGTGTATGCAGAGGAATTTATAACTCTTTTTTTTGGTCAGGAATATGTTTCTGGGGCTCTTGCTTTTCAGATTCTTTTATTTGGAGTTTTATTAGAAGTCATATCTGCTGCTAACGAATCAGTCATCAGTGCCTCAGGAAGACCATACAAAGTGACAGTTATTATTCTTATTTCAGCGGCTGTAAATGTTGTTTTGAATTTTATTCTTATTCCACAATATGGTATTGTGGGGGCAGCTATAGCAACAGCGGCAAGTTACGGCACGGCTTTAATCCTTTCTACATACACCATTCTTACGTTTGTGAAAGTTTCCTCCCCTTTTGGAATTTGGATAAAATCTTTATTTGCAGGGGTTTTGTTTTTGATAACACTGAACGTTGTGAAACAGACAATTGTGATGTTTCCATTGATAATACAAGTGTTAATATCCCTAGTTGCGGCGGTAGCGGTTTATGGTGTCATTGGTTACTGGTTACGCATCGTGTATTGGAAAGAAATAAAAAAATATGCTTCTTTGTTGTTAAAGAAGTAATGCAATATATTTTCTGTTAGTCTTGCTCTTCTTGGAGAATAAGCTTATCCCTTAATTTTAAAGTGTTTCTTACTTTAACGATTAAAGCTAGTATGGCATAAAAAGAGAACATGATAAGGGCGGCAAATCTCCAGTTAAGCGGGAGAGAATATGTAAAAAATGTGGTGGTGGTGGGAGGAAAAATAATATCCAGAATAATAGCAGCTAAGATGATGTAAGGGACAATAAAAAAACTGAAGAAGTTTTTCCAGTTGTAGTAGCTAATACCCAACATTTTTTTGTCTTTTTGGAATCTTGTTTCAGTAAGGATAGCTTCACTCTTGGAAGCTGTAGCAAAATATTGAATGTGATAGTTCTTCAATGCTCCGGAAAGGGCGATGAGAAGGAAAGCGCTGACGGCTACAAATCCGAAAACAAAAACAAAAGGGCTCTTTAAAGAGCTATAAACACCAAATGTTAAGCCAATAAGAATAGCGGTTGATTCCACCCCATGAACCCAGAGGTCAAAATACCGGCCAATCAACGATGCTTCTTTGCGATAGCGGGCGAGATCGCCATCAGAACAGTCAAGGATGGAAAAAAGGACAATAAGAAGAATACCAATGAAAGAGTAAATTGGATTCTGAAAGGCTAGTAAAAGACCTCCTGCTACCACCACTAGCATGGAGATAAACGTCATGCCATTAGCCGTGAGGGGGGTGTAGATAGCTAGCTTGACAAAGTAAATAGAGAGGAAACGGAGGAATCGGATATAAAAAAAAGGCTGTACCCACACTTCTTTGGAGAGTGTGCCCTGTGTTT
>CAYIBV010000042.1:0-10117 GCA_964361725.1 uncultured Methanosarcinales archaeon
CAAATGAACGAAAAACTATCCCTACCGGCATCGCTCTGGCCATCCCACATGGATACGTCGGTTTACTCTGGGATAAGTCTGGCATGGCCGCAAACCATGGATTGAAAACCATGGGAGGAGTAATTGATTCCGGCTATCGCGGAGAGATTAAAATCGTCGTTCATAACCTTTCTGACAAACCATACACGTTTGAACAGGGAACTAAGATAGCCCAGATGCTCCTTCAACAGGTAGAACAGAAACAATTGGTAGAAGTGGAAGAACTTGATGACACATCAAGAGGTGAAGGGGGGTTTGGCAGTACTGGAATGAAATGATTCTTACCTCATCATGTTCTCAAATCACCATATATCCTAACTCACTTTCATGGGCAAATTCTATAGCCAACTCCAACCGCGGCCTGCTTACCGCATAAATCGTATACAACACGTCTTTCTTTCGCACTAAATCGCTTACTTTCTTACGAATATACAATCCTGCACCTTTATCGTCCGGCGCCCCGGCGATGCGCGCAATCTTGGAAATGATTTCATTATCAATGGCTGCCACATGACCTTGCGCTGTACTCAATACGTCAAACCTAAATTGTCCCAACTGTGGCTTTTTTACTGCTCCCTGAAGTGTAATGATATCTTTCATCTTCTGTAACGCTTTTCCATTTTCCAGCAACTCCTGCGCTTTTGTCATTGCTTCCCACTTCCCATATTTCCCCGTCATGTGCAGCAATGTTCCCGCCATAAAAACTGCTTTCTCCTTCAGATCCTGCGGCGCCAGGGGATCGTTTCTCAACACCGCCATCACATCTTCTGCTTCTAATAACGGCCCCACGCCGTTTCCAATGGGTTGAGACCCATCTGTAATAATCACATGCACTTTCATTCCTAATCTTCGACCAATAAGTTCAAACATCTCTTTCAGATGTTTTGCTTCTTGTGATGTCTTTGCTTTCGTAGTCTTACCCATCGGAACATCAATTAAGACATAATTTGCCGTGATAGAAGACTTCTTTGCCATCACTGAAGCAAGCAACTGCCCTTCTGCATCTATAGATAAGGGATGCTCTACAGTAATGATTTTATCATCTGCCGGCGCTAGATTCATGCTTCCTCCATGCACAATACACGCTCCCGCTTTTCGTACCACGGACTTGATCTTTTGCTCCGACAACTCCACTTTTGCCAGACATTCCATGGTATCTGCCGTCCCTGCGGGACTGGTTATCGCCCGGGAACTAGTCTTAGGAATAGTAAATCCTGCCGCCGCCACAATGGGAATGACAATCATCGTTGTCCTATTGCCCGGCACTCCTCCCACACAATGCTTATCAAGTGTCGTCCCTTTAAACTTCAGCTTATCACCTGTTTCTACCATCGCTTTGGTCATATCCACAATTTCTTCATGAGTAAATCCTCTTGTAAATCCCGCTGCTACAAAGTACGTCTTTTCAATATCCGTCAGCCGATCATGGGTAATATCATCCATGATATGATACAACTCTTTATATGTCAACTTCTTCCCATACAATTTATCTCTTATATGCTGTAATGACTCCGGCTTACCAGTATATTTTACCGAAACAGTATGTCCGCTATGTATCCTCAAATGCTTTAGCACTTCTTCAAATAATCCAATTTTTCCTTCCGGCACCGCTTTCTCGCTGTGAGAAATATCAAGAATGCATGTTACGGTTTTATTCCCATCCCGGACAAGAATACGATCGCCCACATGCAGATCAATCCTCTTGGCATCTTTCTGATTGAGAATAGCAACATAAAGACCGCCTGTGGCGATATCCATATCTTTAACTCTGAACCTCATCTCACACCTCTTTTGTAAAGATAAAAGAAAAATAGTTTATATATGTTTTGATTATAGAAATAGATTCTACCTCGAAATCATAAACTCTTTCGCCAGATAATGGGTTGCGGCAAGAATTACAAAACCCGTAATAAGAGCAAAGAGGTAACTCCACAGCATCTGGCCGGGAAATAGAAAATTTAATATCCCCGTTGCCCCCCACCACATAGACACTAACGAAAAGAAGATAATAATAGAGAAAATAATCTGATGATGCGCTCTCATCTTTCCTACACGCTGAAACAAGTGCAGTTCTTCCCTCTTCAATTCTTTTTGAATAGCCATCTTTTTTCCCCAGTGATATTATCTCAATGACACATCTACAGCACGGGCACCACATTTCAGGTACTGCCTGCTTAATTGTGGCCAGCCCCCTTTACAAGAATTAATTAATGCGAACCAATTACCCCTCCCATATCCAGAAGACGTCGGGCCGCACTGCATATCCATACGCGCTCCGCACACGGTGTTATTGCTCACATTTGTATTAGTACTATAATTAAACAACCCAATCCCCAATTCCGTGACATTAATCACATTCTCTGCCACAGCGCCTGCAGGAGCATAATGCAGTGAAATTCCCCCTGCGGCATCACGGATAATACAATTCTTCACCGTTACGTTTCTTGCTCGAGAAACCACTATCATACTCTCTTTGACCTCTTTCACTTTTGGCGCACGCAGGGTATGCTTCTTGCAATTCAGAATGACATCATCCGTGGTGATGGTAAAACAAGGGAGTTTTGTCGCATTCACATCTTGTGTAAGAAGATACTCCTTTCCCCGTTCCCATACAAACCAGCTTTTTGTACAACTATTCAATTCCAAAGGAGAAGCACTGCTGATACATTTTCCCCCCGCACAGAACTCACCAGCAGCACACTTTACATCCTGCGCACAATTTGAACACGTTTCCGTAGCATCAACAATCTTATTCCCGCACCCGCCGCAGGCTCCTTCTCTGCAGCCATCTTTACAGGAAACTTCATTTATCCCTACAGTATCTTTATTACAATAATACTCCGTAAGGACTTTTTCCGTGCATCGATCATCGTGAATATCCGTCTTGCTCTTGCCGAAGCGATCTGTGTACGAAAAGGTTAATCTCCCAAACTTATAGATGGCATCCCCTCCATCATTTTCCGAACACCTCCCGGTAACAACGACGTTTTCTGCTACTGCTGCCCCCTGTAATGCAGTATCTGAAGACGTATCTTCCAAAGAAGAACAGCCCATAATAAAGAGCAGAAGAGCGCAGACAATCACTACTACCATAGGCTTAATCATAGTATTAAGAAGCAATGCATGATTTAAGTACTTTTAGCACCTCTGGAAAGTGAAAAAGAAAGAAAATTCAAAGAATCATTATCCCTTCCCGAACTGCTTCCTGAATAATTCCCATTTGTTTTTTTTTAATCTCAAATTCTGTGGGAGTTAGGCAAATTATATCCATAGCTGCCGGAATATTTCGTTTCGCATGATACGCCCGGGCAGCTCTCTCTTCCCATTCCCATTGTGCAAAACAGGGACTAATTAATATAAAATCATAATCACTATCTTCCTTGTCTTTCCCCCTTGCCCGCGAGCCAAAGAGAATAGCTTTACAAGGGGAAAAATTAAGTTTTGCAACTTTAATAAATTGATTCACTATTTTATTTTCTTTTCTGACCATTGAATAATTACCTCTGCTTCGTTAAGATGAGAAATTGCTTTTTCTTTAGTATAATACCTTACGGGAATCTCTGGGGCACTTCCGGGATATCGTGAAGAGAGATTAAAGAGAGCTTCAAGTTATATAAAACTTTCTTTATTTCTTCTTTTTAAATTACTACTTCACTCGGTTCTATTTTACAAAGTTCAATTACCTCCCTTCTTCTTTCAGAAACGTGCCCACTTTGGGAATATCATCTTTCACTCCTAAATCTAACCAATATTCTTTCAGCTTCAGCACTTTCACTTTCCGCTTCTTCGCCAGCATCGTCACAGCATCGGTTAATTCCACCTCCCCGCGGGGAGAAAGGGTAACTTTATCCAAAAGCGCAAACACCTCTGGTGTAAACTTATAAATCCCCGCATTTACCCAGTTTCCGCAGTATTCTTGTGGCTTCTCACGAATCTCCAATAACATATCTCCCTCATGCACCAGCACTCCATATCTTTCCGGATACTGTACTTGCATGGCCATAATATAATTAAATTCATCATCGACGGGCAGGCGCCGTAAATCTCCCATGCTGATCAAATTATCAGTATAATACACCATAAAATTATCCGTGCCTACAAATTCTTGGGCACATAACACGGCATTTCCCGTCCCTAACTGCTTCTGCTGTTCAATCAGTGTAATCTTCATTCCCCCTTGCTTCTGTACGTAACCATCCACAAACGCCTCTACTTTTTCTTTCTTATATCCTACGACTAGTCCAATATCATCAAACCCCGCTAGGCGCAAATGCTCTAACACATACCATAAAAACGGCTTGCCGTTCACATCAATCAACACTTTTGGTTTATCTAATGTGAGAGGCAACAAGCGTACTCCTCTCCCCGCTGCTAAGAGTACTGCTTTCATGCCACATCCTCCACGATACTCGGCAGTTCCCCTAAATCCTTAATCATATAATCTACCTCTCCTATTTTTGGCGGATCAGCCAATCCCCGCCCATGCCGTACATAGACTGTTTTCATGCCCAGCTCCCGTGCCGGGAGAAGGTCCGTCTTAAACTTATCACCGATGACCATAACCTGTTCCGGCATACAACCCCATTCTGTACATACTTCTTTATACTTATCTTTCTTGTCATAATCTTTGACAATAATAATCTTACGGAACCAGGACATGTTAATCCCCGCGATAATCATCTTCCTCTGTTGCGTTTCCTTCTCTCCTGTGCTAATCAACACTAAATCATGGCCCTCTTTCCGCAACTCCTGAAGTGCTTCTATTGCTCCGGGCAAGGGAGCAACTGTCATCTCTTTCCGCCCTTTTTGATACTCCATAAACCCCACCTCCAGTAACGCCAAAGGAGCATGCACTTTTTTCAGGAATCGTGTTATCGTCTCCTTCCCTGTAGGAGAACCTGTATCTAACGCTAACATTAACTCTTTCGCGTTCTCTACAGAATCCACACGCAGGCCATGCTTCACCATGGCATCTACAGCATCACCTAGCTTTGGCCTTATCACCGTTCCGCTCGTATCAATGAGCGTATCATCAAGATCAAACAGCAGCAACAATCTTCATCAACTCTTCTGCTAATTTTTTTTGATCATGACGGATGAAAGCTCTGGCAGAAGCAATAGCATCAGCTTTACTGTATTCTGCTTCTTTACTATCGATCAGGTCAGCGGCAATAACCCGTGGATCATTGAGATCATGTTCCACCAATTCACTCTCTTCTGCATATAAGTCCATCAACCGCTGCGGCGGGCGTTTGGTATTCACAAGAATAAAATCAAACACATCCTTGCCCACGAACCGTTTAATCTCCGAGACATAGTGAGACGTTTTAAATTTAGGTGTCTGCACTTTCTTATTCATCAGATTAACCACTAATACCTTCTTTGCTTTAGTGTCTCGCAACGCCTTGCTTATCCCCTCCACTAATAAATTAGGAATAAGGCTGGTATACAATCCTCCCGGGCCAAACACGATCACATCCGCATTCATGATCTCATCGATGGCATGGGAATCTGCTTTGGGAAATGGCTCTAGATAAATACTCTTAAAACCCACCAGCGATTCTTGGGATAACATAATTTCCCGTTCTCCATGTAATAGCCGTTCATTCGCCAACACCATATTCAGGCGAACCTGATGCGTCGTGACGGGAATCACTTTCCCTTTAATAGACAAGATCTTTCCCGCTTCTTCCACTGCTTTTTCAAAACTTCCCGTGGTCTTTTCCAACGCTGATAATAACAGATTCCCAAAACTATGCCCCTGCAATCCCCCATTCTCAAAGCGGTAATTCATCAAGCTGCGCATCAGTCTGCTGGAATCAGAAAGAGCAACTAAACATTGCCGTACATCGCCGGGGGGAAGCACTCCCAGTTCGTCCCGTAAAATACCCGTGCTGCCGCCATCATCGGCCATGGAAACAATCGCACTCAAATCCACATTATGATTCTTAAGACCGCTGAGAACGGTAAAATTCCCTGTTCCCCCTCCAATGACCACAACCTTTTTCATAGAATAAAACAGTTCTACGCTAAGCTTTTAAAGATTATGGAAGAAGAAAATTAAAAAAAATGTCCTACTCTTCCACAAACTCTTCCAGTTTCGCGGGCATTTCCTCATCGCTGCGCAGCAATCCTTTCTTGCGCATGAACTCCCGCGCCAAGAGGTAAAACACCAAGCCCACAGACTTTTTTCCTTTATTATTACACGGAATGATCAAATCCACTTTATTCGCCTGGTTGTTTGTATCACAGAGACCAATAATGGGAATGCCTACTTTTACCGCGTCATCCACCACATTTTTGTCTGTCCATGGATCACACACAAACACTACTTTCGGTTCCGTAAATGTTTCCAGATTCGGGTTCGTTAAGATTCCCGGAGGATACCGTCCAGTAATGACCGTCATTCCTGTAAGTTCATGCAGTTTCTTCAGCGCTTTCCATCCATTTTCCCTACGACTCACAACCATGATATCCTGTGGTTCATACTGCATTAAGAAATTCGCCGCTATGCGCAAGCGCTCATCGATCTTCTTCAGATTAAGGACACTCAACCCATCTGGTCTCGTCTTGTAAATGAAATTTTCCATGTACTTAGTCTTAAACTTCGTCCCGATATGGATTCCCGACTTAAGGTATTCATTATTATCTATCAATAAAGTTTCTGTTTGTTCTGTCATTTTTGTTTCCTCACAATAATCAAACAAGAAGAATAAGTCACTTCTTGTCTGCGCTATTTTTTGTTGGAAATTAAGCAACGACTTAATTTACTGCTCAGAAATTTGTAGATTATCACTGTCTGCAAATTTCTGTTGCCTCATGCAGCACCATCAGTCAACTCACTGATATTGGCAATACAACAATAATTTGAGAGTCTATTTATAAATATTTGGGATAGTTTGGCTCAAAAACGTATAAAATATATATAGAATATGCAAATACGAAAAGTTTATAAAAAGGTTATTCAGGGAGCATTATATAGAGAAATGCGTTGATTATGTGATATCATTTAGCACTTATCTATACAACACTGGAAAGAAGAACACTATGTTAACATTGACTAGAAAAGCGGACGAGAGTATCTATTTAGTGAGTGTACAAGGGTATGATATCTTGGAAATGCAAGCGGTTATCCGGAGAATACATGGGAGAGAAGTTAGTGTGGGTGTAGAAGCACCGGGTTCCATTGCCATTTATCGCTCTGAAATATACAACAGAATTCGTCCTCTGCTGAACGCTCTTCATGATGATTGCACCTCTGCAACAGAATTTGAGCGTCGGGCGAGGGAATATCTCCGAACTGGCAGACCAGTGTACGAAACAAGTACCAGACCTCAGACCGCATTCCCTCAACAAGGAGAGTAAGTCTTTTCTGTTTTTGGGCATTGTTATGCCACTTTTTCAATGGAGGATTTTGAATGGCTTTCAAAATCTTTCTTAGAAAGGTTTGGATAACGAAAACAGGTAATAGAGGTTGGTTATTGAAACCTTTCTATACCTTCCTGCACGATCTTAAACGACACTTCTTTTCCTTCCGGCAGACTGCGATGCTTGCGCAGGGTCATCCCCCAACACCCGCTGAATTTTTGTAACTCCAATAAACATTTAGAACCGTATTTTAACAAATCACCGCCGACCATCCTTACTTTATCCCGATTGTCAAAATCGCTATACACTTGGTTAGTCATCAGCACCGGAATGTTCTTCCTGCGGGCAATCTCCACCAAATAGGCAATTTGCCTTCCCAACGAAGAATTCACATCATACACATCCTCGCTCTGCCCTAACTCCAACCGATAGAGCATAGAAATAGAATCCACCACAATCAACCCAATGTGATTATTGACTACATCTTTTAACGTCTCAAATGACGCTTTCTGCTCTTCAAAATTTACCGGCTGTAAGAATATCATCCGTTCCAACACTTCTTCATACAGGGGACAGATCTGTTTGATCCGTTCCACGGCAATGCCCCCCTCTGTATCAATAAAAATAACTTTTTTCCCCTGCGCCGCTATATGCACTGCTGCCAACAAACATAAATTTGTCTTTCCGGAACCAGAAGGGCCATAGATCGTTGTGATGATATCATTATCATATCCTCCTTCCAGAAACGTATCCATAAACGGCACACCAGTGGAAATTTTAGACATACGTTGTGTTCCAATCAAGAGGAACTATAAAATAGTTCCGCCTAGAATTGTCCCTTGTAGGAAATACCTTTATAAAACCAGCTTTATTTTCATTCCCTATGGAAAAAAAAGAGCAGTACATCCTCTTTGGTATAGTACTGGTCACATTAGCCATCCGCCTCATTCTGGCTTTTTCTCTTCCTAACCTTACTCATGACTCCTACTTTCACCTTCGCCAGGTAGAACACATCCGGGAAACAGGCATTCCATTATATAACGACCCCTTGTCCTATGGTGGACGCACTCTTCACTTTCTCCCTCTCTTCCACTACCTTGCTGCCGGTCTCAGTTTTCTCCTGCCCCTTTCTATTATAGTCAAACTCATTCCCAATCTTCTGTTAAGTTCTATCCCCTTTCTTGTCTACGCCATTGCCAGACGCATCACCACGGACTCTCCTGCTTCTCTCCTCGCAGCATTTGTCTCTGCCTTTCTTCCGATATTATACAATACTAATGCCTTCATCCCGGAAACCCTCTTCCTTCCTTTAACTTTCCTCACGTTATACTGCTTCCTCCACTTGCAGTACAAGAAATATCAATATCTTTACATCCTTTCCTTCCTTCTCCTTTCCATCACCAGCCCGGCGACGGTATTTCTCCTTATTGGATTTGGCATCTATTTTCTTCTCACTTTAATAGAACGCAAGAAACCAGACCGCGCCGAACTGGAACTTATCGCCTTTTCTTTATTCTTTTTTCTCTGGACACAGTTCATCTTCTTCAAAGAAAACTTTCTCAGCCAAGGCATATCATTTATTTGGCGAAATATCCCTCCTCAAATTATCTATGACTATCTTCCCAAAATTTCCCTGCCCGAAGCGATCGTATTAGTGAGCATGATTCCTTTCATGGCAGGCGTTTATGTTGCCTACCGCGCTTTGTTCCAGTTAAAGAACGAAAAATCATTCCTTCTCATCAGCTTCGTCATTTCCACGACGTTACTTACTTGGAGTAGACTAATCAGTTTCCAGTTTTCTTTAACCTTTTTCAGCATCATCCTTGCCATCCTTTTCGCCACTTTCTACCATGACGGCATTATCTTCCTCAAGAAAACAAAAGCCCCCTGGCTGCATAAATATTTAGCCCTTGCCTTGGTACTTTTCCTCATTCCCACGACCGTTCTTCCCGCATTGAATACTGCTCTTACCCAATCCACGCCCTCAAATACGGAAATTGCCGCGTTTACATGGTTAGAAACAAATACCGCAGAGGATGCCCTTATTGCTGCCCCCGTAGAAGAAGGTCACCTGATAACTTATTTCAGCCAGCGAAAAAATGTTATGGACAACAACTTTGCCCTCATTGATAATGCCGAAGAACGCTTTACAGACCTCTCTAATCTCTATAAAACAAAATTCCAGACCGAGGCTATCAGCCTCTTTACCAAGTACAACATTCAGTATATAATAATGACCCCCCTTGCCAGTCAACAGTACACCATCGGTCGGCTTCAGTATATCACCCCTGATTGCTTTGAACTGGTCTATAAAAAAGAGATAAGAATATATAAAACAAAATGCACGTTACGTGCCAATCAAGCAGAATGAATGATACACAGTTTTTTATTGACCCGCAGAATAAAATCTTCCGGAACATCCTCCACCTAAAAGTCCCTCTCCTCGTGACGGTAACGATCATCATTCTTACCATCCCCCTCTTGGGAAATTATCTCAATGGGAAGCCGCTCCTCATGGCCGGTGAGAGTTACTACCACCTTCTCCAAACCTCCGAGCACTGGTACTATGCTCCCCTCTCTGTTGCCTACTCCCTGCTTGGACTGCAGGGCCTAGCATTTATTCCTTTAATCCTAAGCGTTGCTACTATTATCTTATTCTTCCCCATTGCCAAAAAGATTCACCTTTCAGAACAAATCACTTTCTTTCTCG
>CAYIBV010000043.1:0-9960 GCA_964361725.1 uncultured Methanosarcinales archaeon
GAGCATACCACCAGTCAAATAGATTGGTGGTGGTCGGATTTTCTTGATGAAAGCAAGTTGGTGAAGATGTTAAAAGTTTCATAGTCCTGAAAATGCGGGAAAGCACCTCACCACGCACAAGAGAGCCTATCTTTACCATTTTGGCGGCTTCGACAAAATGGTCTTGCACCTCATTTCCAGAGTTCTCGCACGCTTCTTTTGCTTTTTCTATTACTCCCAGAAACTTACGCCATTCTACATACCCCAATAGTTGTTGCAAATCTCGGGCATACCAAAATTCTACGCCCCCCTCTTGATGGGCGTAGTCTTCAAATGATTTCTGTAAAGTGGCGATGAGTTTAGTTTTCATTTTAATGGGGTTTGTTTTCTTTCTTAGATTCCTTTTTCCATCACTTTTAAGCGTGTGCAGATGACCATTCTGAATTTAGATATGCCTTCAATGGATACGCTTCTGCCAGTATTAATCTTTTCTGCCAGAGCAAAGCGTTCTTTATGTGATTTGAGGCAAGAAATAGTAATTTATAAACTTGTTGACACTTTTTATCATATCTTCACCTTCTCTTTCTCCACAAACATCTTGTGCCAAATCTGAAAATTCAATAACGTCCACATCTGCCGACCATAAAACAATGGAGAACGATCATAACCATCCAACATCTTCTGGACATAAGAATGATTAAAATACCCCTGCTTCTCCAATCGTTTCTGAGACAGCAGCTCTTCAGACAATGTGCCTAATTCTTCTTTCAGCCAATGATCCACCGGAACAAAGAACCTCTCTTTCTTCTGCTCCGCCCGCTTTGGCGGTAATAAATCTTTCATCATACGCCGTAAGATATACTTATCCTGCAATCCTTTCAATTTAAACTCAGAAGGCATCCTCGCCGCAAATTCCACCACGCGATGATCTAAATACGGCACGCGTGCTTCAATGCCATGCGCCATGGTATTCTTATCCACTTTCATCAACAGATTCTCTGCCAGAGGCACTTTATTCTCAAACAATAACAACTGATTCAACAACTCTTTTTTCTGCACGGGCGTAAAGTACAGGGAACGTACATCATTCATCACAGGATGCTGCTGTACTTCTTTTCCCAGCTTTCCTGCCGTCGCTTTCTTTTTTTCTTCCTCAGTAAAAAGAGAGATAATATTCATCAACGCTTCCACAGGCTCATTGGCTAACACAAACTCCTGCAACCGCCGTTTACCTTCTTCTCCTAATGAGCCCATGTACTTAAACAACGGCGTAAGACTCTGTGCCGGTAATTTTTGCAGGGGCAGCAGCATGGACTTACGCATCCACGCCGGCAATTTACGAACATACTGTTGATGAAGCATCATGAACTTCTCCTGCTCATACCCGGCAAATTGTTCATCAGCCCCCTCCCCTGTCAACACCACTGTTACGTTCTTCTTCGCTTCCTGAGATAAAAAGTATGTGGGAATAGAGGTAGGATCACCCATGGGTTCATCCTGATGCCATACTACTTCTGGAAGAGCTTTAATGGCATCTGTCCCCAACACCATTTCCGTGTGATCAGTATTAAAATAATCTGCTGTAATTTTTGCCTGAGACAGTTCTGAATGTCCTTCGAATCCTACAGAAAACGTCTTGATTTTTTCAGAAAAAGTGCTCATCAGGGAAACCACTGAACCGGAATCCACTCCACCCGATAAATATACCCCTAACGGCACGTCCGACATTAATCTCTTCTCCACCGAATCACGTAACAACCGCTGCAATTCTTCCTGTGCTGTACTGAGAGACATCTTCTGTGGCTTCATCTCTAAATCCCAATATTTTTCAATCGTCACCTTTCCCTGTTCCCAGCGCAGGGTATGGCCGGGAAGCAACTTGTAAATCCCCTGAAACATCGTCTCTGCTAACGGATTGGCAAAAAAGGTCAGATAAAAATTTAGCGCCTGTACATTTACTTTCCTCTTTACTTCCGGAGAGGAAAGAATGGCTTTTATTTCCGAAGCAAAATAGAAATGTCCATCCACCACTGTGTAATACAATGGTTTGATCCCTAATCTGTCCCTTGCCATAAACAACGATTTCTTATTCACATCATAAATAGCAAAAGCAAAATCCCCATTAAATAACTCCACACACTTCTCGCCATACTCTTCATAGGCATGAATGATCACTTCCGTATCGGTCTTAGACTTAAATGTATGTTTCCTCTCTTCTAGTTTCACCCGCAATTCTTTATAATTATAGATTTCCCCATTAAATACAATCCATATTGTGTCATCTTCATTGGACATGGGCTGCTTTCCATCTTCAGAAAGGTCAATAATACTTAACCTTCTATGGCCAAGAGACACAAACTCATCTGTATAAGACCCAGACTGATCAGGCCCGCGATGACTGAGCAACGAGGTCATCTCTTGCAGTAGCTTTGTATCCTCAAATCCAGAAAACCCCACGATTCCACACATAAAACAACATCTTCAAAGACAGTTATTAAAGGTTATGGAAGAAAAAGAGCCTCATCAGAAGCATTTCAGAGAGGGATAAATATTTAAAATAAAAGATATTTTGACAAAATTATGCATTTTGCCCTTTCAAAAGAAAAGCTACTGGTTTCAGTTTTAATTCTATCATTGATAATCAATGGAATATTCTTGTATGCTTCCTGGCACCATATAAGTGATTCCATCTTAACAAACAGTCAGAAACAAGAATTCTCTCTTCTTAACCCGGAGCTATCAAAACTAACGTATGACCAACTTAAAGCTGGACAAAAATTTTATGCTGTAAACTACCTCCCACTCAAAAAAACGATTAATGAAACGGTAAAACTACCTTCTGACGTTACGTGGGGTTTATATTTTGAGAACCTTAATTCCGGCACCTGGATTGGAATTAATGAAAGAACCCCTTTTTATTCAGGGAGCCTGAGGAAAATACCTCTCCTCGCTGCCGTATTACAAGAAGTAAATGAAGAACGTCTTAGTCTAGAGACTCCCATTAAAATCCTTCCCGAAGATATTAATAGTTATTCTGGCATTTTATACACCAAAAGCAGCGGGTATTCCCTGACTGTTGCCGAACTGATGAATTATACAGTATACTATTCCGATAATACCGCCGCCAATGCCCTCCTCCGTACCGTGGGGTCAAAGAAAATTATCGATATAATGTTTAACCTCGGTTTTAGCTACACCACCTACTTAAATAATAAAGATCATGTGGAATTATATCCTCTCTCAGCCAAAGAATTTTCCAATTCGTTTAAAAGCCTGTATTATTCCAACACGTTACGAAGGAAACACTCCCAATACATTCTGGATTTGTTAACCCACACTAGTTTTACAAAAGGTCTACCTGCCGGAGTGCCTTTTGATATTCCCGTAGCGCATAAGACCGCATATACTGTTGAAACTGCTCAGCATCACGATTGTGGTATTGTATACTATCCCCACAGCCCATACATTCTTTGTATTATGACCAAAGGCATGACCCAAGAAGAAGCTGATCAATTTATCAGCCGAATCTCAAAAATAACATATGAATATGTCAAACACACTGAGAGCTAAATGATAGAAGTACAGATTCACAACCTTTTTAAAACAATTCCCGCCAGATCTTCTCATGAAATACCTCTCAGTAGTTATGCCCGTTCATAACGAAGAAAAGAACCTTCCCTTCTTATATCAGGAATTAACGCAGGAACTTCATAATCTTGATTATGAGCTTATTTTTGTCGATGACGGGAGTAAAGACAACTCTTTTGTCGTCCTCTCTTCCCTTGCCCAGAGAGATAAATGCATCAAAATCATTAAACTTCTTTCCAACTACGGGCAAAGCACGGCGTTAGCTGCAGGCATTGAACACGCTGAAGGGGAAAACATTGTCACCATGGATTCTGACTTGCAGCACGATCCAAAAGATATTAAAGTACTGCTTGAACCATTGCAACGGGGGTATCATGTAGTGTGCGGCTGGCGGAAATTTCGTGGTGATTCAGACTCGTTTATGAAAAAAACCATTCCATCCTGGTTTGCCAACGTTCTTGTGAACCGCATGACACACGTAAATCTTCATGATACTACGGGAGGAATGCGTGCATTTAAACGACAAGTTGTGGAAGTTGTTCCTCTCTACGGAGAAATGCATCGCTATCTCCCTATACTCGCCAAATGGAAAGGTTTCCACATTACGGAACGTCCTATTCATATCCGCAAACGAAAAGCCGGCAGGACTCATTATAAAATGGGGAGGCTCTTTGGAGGATTTTTTGATCTGTTAACGGTAAAATTTTTCATTTCCTACTCTGCCCGCCCCATTCGATTCTTTGCCCCGATTGGTTTTGTCCTTCTCAGCACCGGTTTCCTCATTGGATTATATTACGTCACAAAGAAAATTCTGTTTGAAGTTCATTTAATGGAAGAAGTGGCTTCATTACTGTTGGCTGCATTATTAATCCTGTTAGGTGTTCTCATCATCTTCTTTGGGTTGATTGCCGACATGATCAGTTATGATGCCATTGCCAACAACAAGCGCAAGATGTATCTTGTGGAGAAAGTGGTGGGAAAAGTTTAAACAATCTCATCCAACTTTACAAACTCTCTCTCTTTCTCTTTATTAACAACAATAAACTTCTCCAGCATTCTCAGAAAATTCTCTCCCGTCCTTCGCGTAAAATACCAAGGAACATTCGTACTCTTCATCTCCGTAAATTCCCAAGAATGAAAATATACATTAGGACTAATCCCTCGTTTCACTAATCCCTCAACTGCTAACTGTGTATACCATACTCCTATATTACGCATGAACATCCATACCACTGGCAAGCGTGATCGGGGCATGACCGCAACAGGGATTTCTTTCAACTTCACTTCCGATAATGGATGATGAATGCCAAGCGGCAATGCAGAATGATTATAATACCCCGGCAGCCATGCTGGATGCAAAGAACTATCATACATAAATCCCGCTTTGACCAAAGCCCATAACAATCGTTCTGAATACTGCGCCTGCGGCGCGCGAAATCCGTTTACCGGAACACCGGAAATACGTTCCAATACTTCTTTCCCCCGCCGCACATCCGTTTCCACATCAAACTCCCGGCCGCGATAATGATGTTCATAGCCATGACAGGCGATTTCATGTCCCTCTGCGGCAATACGTTGCACATCTTCCGGCTCATGCTCGGCGTAATATCCTGTAATAAAAAACGTTGCTTTTACATTATGTTTGCGAAATAACTCCAATAATCGTTCATTCCCCAGCCGGCTAAACGTTGTACTATTATGATCTTTATCTTCCCGCCCGCGTAACGCTGGAGAGTTCCATTCCTCGCAATCAATCGTGATACATATCTTCATGAGCTCACCTTACTAACATTATAGACAGAAAGACTTGGTCTTTCTTATATCATGTTGGTATTTCATTGTTCATTTATCTTGTCCAACATTATATTTGTAAATAGTAACGCCTATAAATTCTTTCTTATCGACGACTTCGTATTGCTGATCTAATAACTCATTAAAAAACGTCGGCTGACGAAAATTATGGGATAAAATCAAATAGGCGTACTCTTTCCCTCGCAAACCATCGTACAGGGAATCAAGCGGTTCGTCATACTTCAATCTCACCTGGGTAACGTTTCCATTAAAGTAATAATTAAATGCCCACCACGTATGCCCGGAGGTATGAAACAACAACACATCATCTCCCACAGTATCCTGCATATACGCCGCTGCTTCCCGCCACTGCTCTTTCCCGTCAACACGATAATACTCCACCAGAATAGAAGACGTCACCACAATATACACCACAAACAACGCCACAAACCATTTTCGAGGTAATTTCATCATCTGCGCCGCTAAAAATATATGCAAGAGGGGAACAAAAAAGATTAAATACCGTATGTACGTCACATTTCCAAAATAATAATCTGCATTCTTCCAGTTAAAAATAAGAAATAACACAAAGGATAATATAAACAGCCAAGAAGGAATGTTTATGTTCGGTAGTTTAAGAAGTTGCGAAGGTTTATTTTCAGAACAAAAAATAGTATACAATGCCCATAATCCTAAAATAAAAGTAATAACTGCTCCAGCAAAAAAATAATAGAATCCATCAAATCCAAATTTCAATAAAAACTTCTCTTTTAATACGAATGTCAGTAAATATTGAACCTGCCCAACAAAAACACGCATCCAGGGAATATAAGAGGCCGTGAGAATGATTAAAAACAGCCCAAACCGTGATAGATCAAAACGGGCTTTAAACGGAAATTCTTCAACCCCTCGGTTCTTCTGTTGTAAATATGCTCCATAATACACTAACACTTCTAAGAGAACCACTACAAAACTAAGAAAATGCGTATACAGCAGCAGCACATGGGCAGCAGTAAGCACCACCAGATTTCCTCCGGAAGGATTCTTCACAAACCGTATCAGAAACCACAACCCCACTAAAAAGAAAAACAGGAACTGCATGTACATCTTCGCTTCCTGAGAGTACAAGATCATGGTATAAGACAACGAGAAAAACAACATCCCCAGAAGAGCCCTCTTCCAGTCATACAACTCATGTACTAGAAAGAACATGACAACAATGCTCAGGCTGCCAAATAAAAAAGGCAAAAAACGTAATGAAACCTCAGAATTGCCAAACGCTTCTACCCACCAATGGCCTAAAGCATAAAATAAAATAGGATGCACATCATCACTTAAGATCTGCACCAATTCTTTCCATCCCAGATTTACATAATGATACGTAAATGCTTCATCCACCCAGAGGGATTCCTCTTCGAGTTCATGAAAGCGCAAAAATACTCCTAAAAGAAAAATAATTATAAATATAAACACAAAACTACTTTTACGATTGAACCAGCGTGTCTTCAACGTTACCACTTTAAAGTATTCTTTCATAACGTTTATAAAGCTTATGAAATCCAGAAAAACTATGAATATAGTCATTACTATTCCTGCTTTCAACGAAGAAAAAACCCTTCCCTCCGTCCTGACGGAACTCAAGCAGGTCATGAATGCTACCTCCTACCGTTACAAGATTCTCATCCTCGATGATGGTTCCAGAGACCGCACTGTTGACGTGGCACGGGCTCATGGCGCGATAGTGGTCTCGCATCGCCATAAAGGATTAGCAGAAACATTCAAAGCAGAAATGCGAGAATGCCTCCGGCTTAATGCTGACATCATCGTTCACACTGATGCTGATGGCCAGTACCACCCCAAACACATTCCTGAACTCATCGAAAAAATACGGCAAGGGTATGACCTCGTTCTCGGCAGCCGTTTCCGGGGAAAGATTGAACAAATGCCTTTGATGAAGCGTCTGGGAAATATTGCCTTCTCGCATGCCATCAGTTCACTGACAGAAGTTAAGATTACCGATTCCACCACCGGCTTCAGGGCATTTACTGCCGAAGTGGCGAGAGAAATCAATTACATCAACACATTTACCTATACGCAGGAACAAATCATCAAAGCATCCAAGCAGGGATTTAGCATCACAGAAATTCCTATCATTGCCCGCAAGACCAGAGCATCTCGATTATTCAAAAGTCCTTTGCAGTATGCCATCAAAGCGTGGATCAACATCCTAAGAATTTATCGGGATTATGACCCCCTCAAATTCTTTGGTTATGTGGGAGGAACACTCTTTGGTCTGGGATTCATCCTGGGAATCGCTATCCTCATCCGCATCCTTATCACCGGCGGGGCGGGAGGTGTTCCGAGAGTGATTCTCAGTTCCCTGCTCCTGCTCGTTGGCATCCAGGTCATTACTTTTGGCTTTCTTGCAGATATGCTTAAGAGATAATTAAAAAAACCATGAAACCAGTACTGCTCATTCGGGGAATCATAAGTGCCTCGTTTCTAATACTTATTGCAGTGAACATTGAATTAGGAAAGATAATGATCTCTTTACGCTCTTTTTCTCTCCCTCTCATCCTACTCTTTTTCATTCCTTTCCTTCTCACGACAATCCTCAACACATTCAGCCTCGACATCCTTCTCCGTTCTCTCCATTACAAAATCCCTTTCAAAACACTCCTTCGGATAAAGTTTGCATCCCGATCAATGGGATTATTTTTTCCAAGTCAAGTGGGAGAATTATCTCTTCTTCCCCTCCTTAAGACAAAACATATCCCTTTTGGAGCCTCTTTAGCAGTATTCTTAACAGACAAATTTATTTCCCTTCTCATTCTGATGGTGTTTGCCCTCTATGGGACACTTTCTTTCTTTACCCAAAACATCTTTTGGAATGGCGTCCTCATCTTTGTTGTTGTTCTGGGAGGGATGATCGGTTGTATTCAATCCACTTTGATTCGCAGTCTTGTCCGAAAATACCTCCTTCGAAAATATTCCACCCTCTTCTCCGGATTTTATGATTACATGAAGCTGTTGGGAAAAAACGGCGGTGCTCTAAGCATGGATGTTGCCCTTACGTTAACATGGATATTCTCCACCTCCGTGATTATTGATGGTATCTTTAAACACTTCCAGTATACTGTCCCCCTCCTCACCATCATTGCCATTCAGGCTATTGGCAGTCTTTCCGTCCTTCTTCCCATCTCCATTTCCGGCATTGGCGTGCGCGAATCGATAACCATATTTCTCTATACACTATACGGCGTTGATCCTTCCCTTTCCGGAGCGATTTTCCTGCTCTTCCTGTTTGTGTCCTATATCTTGGGAGGGATAACCCTGCTCCTTACAGCGAAAGATTTTAATGTAACCAATCTTAAAACGATGATGCACGATGAAAATACTCATTGATATCCTCCATCCCGCCCACGTACATTTCTTTCGTAATTTTATCGCTCAAATGAAACAGCGTAATCATGAACTGTGTGTTACAGCACGGCGAAAAGACGTCACGTTAGACTTATTGCGTGAGTACGGCATTGACCACATCCCCATCAGCGAGATCGGCAAAGGGAAACTGAGCCTAGGAAAAGAATTGCTCAGCCGTAATCTCAAACTGATCAACATCTGCCGTAAATTCCGTCCGGACATCATGCTCGGCGTTATGGGCCCATCTATTGCCACCGTCGGTGCGTTGTTAAGGATTCCCCGGATTGTATTTTATAATAACGAAAACGCTACCGCCACGAACTGGTTTGTCTATCCTTTAGCCAATGCTGTTGTCACCTCTTCATCATACGCCAAGAAAATTAAAAAGAATCACCTCACTTACCAAAGCTATCATGAATATGCCTATCTGCATCCCAAATGGTTTACTCCAAATGAAAAAACTCTTGTTGCCCATGGAATCGATCCCAAAGAAAAGTTTATTCTTGTCCGTTTCGTCTCCTGGCAAGCCAGCCATGACGTAGGGGAAAAAGGCTTGCATGATAAAATCGCTCTTGTACGTGAACTGGAACAATTCGCTAAAGTTTATATTACTTCGGAATCAAACGTCCCGGAAGAATTAAAGAAGAATATCCTTCTTTTACACCACAAGAAAGACATTTTTGACATCATGGGCCATGCCGCGCTAATCTTTGGGGAAGGAGCGACCATGGCATCGGAAGCAGCCATGCTGGGCGTGCCCGCAGTATACGTCAATAGTTTGCAGCTCGGATATCTCCAGGAACAGGAGCGGGATTACCAGCTCGTGTATAATTTTACCAATCAGGAACAAGGATTACAGAAAGCTAAAGAATTACTGCAGCAGAAAAATCTGCAGAAACTGCACCAGCAGCGTGTGGAGAAATTACGCCAAGAGAAAATTGACGTCACTCAATGGATGGTAGAATATGTGGAGAATTTTCCTATTTCTTAGCGTTTCTGCTCTTTCCTAAAAGTCGCCAACTGTTAGAGATTTAAGAATCAAGAAAATCCGACCACCACCAATCTATTTGACTGGTGGTATGCTCGCCTGCGGGCTCAGGTCTGATTTTCTGTTCTCATTTTCCACTCAATGTTTTTTCTGCAAAAAACCACCAGTGAATATCCAGTCACTCTGTTCGG
>CAYIBV010000044.1:0-2875 GCA_964361725.1 uncultured Methanosarcinales archaeon
CTGCCGACTACAAAGTGGGAGGCACGAGGTTTAAGTTCCGAAGGAACATTAAACCAAAGAGTAAAATTTAAGTTTATCCACTAAGAGTTTTACTTTAGTTTATTTCGGCACTCAGTTCTGTTAGTTTGAATCCTAGGGGGTGTTTTGGTTCGTTCAATTTATAAATGAATCTTGTTTAATTAGTTGTTAGAATGTTAAAAAGAGGACAGGCAACAGTTTTTATAGTTATAGGCATAGTTGTGTTATTTCTATTTGCAGGCCTCTTGTTTGTTGTTAAAAGTGTAACTAAAGAAAAAGTAGAAGCGGAACAGGGGGCGATGGCTGAGGCATACGATTTCAACCCAATAAATATGTTTATTGATCATTGTTTGGAGAGGACTTCTAATGAAGGAATGAGATTTGTTAGTTTTCGGGGGGGTTACTATCGGGTTCCTGAGCCTACTGAAGATCAGATTTTTGTGAAAATTCCCTATTATTTTGATGTTGGTCAGAAACGTTTTCCAACTAAGGAAATTATTGCTAATCAGATAGAGCTTTATGTAGAGGACAAAATGAAAACGTGTCTTAATGATTTTGTTGTGTTCAAAAATCAAGGGTTTAGCTTTGTTGATGAAGAGATGAAAGCTGAAGTTCAACTTGGCAGGAGCGTTCATTTTGAATTAGATTATCCACTTCAGGCACAGAAAGGAGAATCAATCAAACAATTTCGGCAGTTTTCTTATACTCTACCGGTTAATTTTGAGCATATTTACAATATCATTGATCAGACTGTTTTTGAACAAGAAAGAAATGCTAATTTTGTTCCTCTTGGCCATCTTTCTGTTGCTTCGCAGGAAAATGATTTCACATTTGAAGTTAGTTATCTTGATAATGATGTTGTTGTGTATTCATATATATTTGATCAATATCCAATAGATAGAGAAGAATACGTTTTTGTCTTTGCAAATCGTTATGATTGGTCGGAACTTGCAGCAACTGAAGAACTAAATTATGCTCAAGAAGCAGAAAATCGGCGTTGTTTAGTTGACGATATCTGCTCTTACAATATGAATATTTATAATGATCCGTTCAGATTTGAGGATTATACTGAATTGTTTGATATTTCCTCTAATGGTCAAATTGAGTTTATTCCACAACAGAAAGATGTAGGAACACATAATATTTTAGTAAGAGTGAGTGATTCTGCTGGAAATGAAAAGTTTGTGTCATTTACTCTTGAAATTGAATCTTCATCAAAGAAACCAGAAGTGAAATCAATTTTATCACAAATGGCTACGGTAAACACTCCATTTACTTACCAAGTATCACTAGAAGAGCTTATTCAAAGAGT
Source organism: uncultured Methanosarcinales archaeon (assembly GCA_964361725.1). Classification (GTDB taxonomy): domain Archaea; phylum Nanobdellota; class Nanobdellia; order Woesearchaeales; family GW2011-AR9; genus CAYIBV01. The sequence continues at coordinate 1,331 of CAYIBV010000044.1, forward strand.
TATATTTTCTGATGACAGTAGTTTATTTGAGATTGATCCATCTGGACTAATTACATTTACGCCCACAGCGGGACAAGTTGGTTTTTATATTATTGGGATAACTGCTCAAAAAGGGGAACTTGCTGATACTGAATGGATGTATTTAACTATTGAAAATGTGGTGCAGAATGAAGGGTAAATTATTATTTGTTGTAATGCTTTTACTTTTTGCTAGTATTGTTTCTGCAGAATGTCCTCCGGATTGTCCTCCAGACCAGCAACAGCAAGCCTATACTTACGACAAATTTCAGGAAGATTATGCTCAAGATCCAGCATTAGCAGCTCAAAATTATCCGGATTATTATATGAAACATATAGGAGATAATCCAGAAGAGGTCGCCAAAAATCCGCAGGCGTATGAAAATGCAGTATCCCATGATGTCAAATACATAAACCAAAACAAAGAGGCATTTAGAAGTTATGCACAAACAAAATCAATCACTTTCAGTTCCATTGATGGAGATTTGAAAAGTTTTGATGTTGGAAGTGGAATAATAGAAACAAAAGGAACAAGCGGACAACCAGCAAGTTCTTTCTCTTTTATGGATGTTAAAGAAATAGAAGTAATTTACGATGGAACAAATTTTAGGATAAGCAAAAAAGGAGAGCTGGTTTATGATCACCCCTATCTTGCCGTACAGCGTGAGGTTGCCATCAGTGGAAATTTTAAACATGAAAGCGATGGATTATATGTAACGAATGGGAAATATACCGCTGGAGAGGAAATAGCTATTGAATTAACCGGAAGCAATCGGGGAAAAGTGATTGGTGGTTGTAAGAGTATTGATAGTAGCGATTGTGGTTTTATTGAAGTAGAAGTAGTAAGTTCACCTGTAAAGTTACCTCAAGGGATTCTGACCAAGGGGAAGGCAATAATAGTTTCCAGCCTAGGAGTTGATTTACAAAAAGATGCTCAATATTATGACGAGTGGGGAACTAAGTTTAGTGTAACAAAGCAGACCCGAATAACTCTTGTAGGAAATGGTTGCTTAAACGTAGGTCATAGCTGTGTTGAAGAGAGCAATCCATTTTATGAAGGGGTGGGTGAGCAAGAAAAATTAGTTTCTTCTGGAATAACCATTTACGCAAGGGATGGAAATGACCTCAAAGTTGAAGCAAAAGATGGTTTTTACAAGAGGATTATAGTCAAACAAATATTTGAGAAAGAACCACGTGTTTTGGTTGGTACATTTGGTGAAAAAGAAGTTTATATAACAAAGAGGGGAACATATGTCCGTGCTGATGGAAGTTGGGAAGGTGATATTGGCCAATATGTTAAAGAAATACAAAAGCATCCTAATTATGCTACGGCTAAAGAACAGGCAAGTAAAATACCAGATGAAGCGACAAAAGTTGATTTAATCTTAACAAAAAATGACAATTCTAAAGCACGAGTTGTATTCAGCAAGGATAAGCCAATCTCTCAGGGAAAATTAGCTGGTTTACAAACAAATGTAGGTCATGTTTTTGAGGTTGAAGGCACAAGATATCCCTGGATTGTTTACA
>CAYIBV010000044.1:2975-9895 GCA_964361725.1 uncultured Methanosarcinales archaeon
AATGTAGGTCATGTTTTTGAGGTTGAAGGCACAAGATATCCCTGGATTGTTTACAATGGAAAACCATCTCGAACTACAAAAGGAAAATTAAACGAAGAATGGCTGCCTCTAAGTGTGGCAAAATTAATCAGTGAACAAAAAGCGGGAGAAATATCTTTAATATTTGATGCCATTGATGGTTTAAGTTCATTTGAGACGCAAACGATTATCCGACATTCCCCATCCGCAGACAGGGAGACATTAGAAAAAGTATTGGACAAATACGAACCAAGCCAAGAAGATCATCCCCTGCGAGAAGATAAACTTGCAGCCAAAATACGCCTATTAAATAAATTTTCTATTGATTCCCCCGCAGCAGTGGAGCTTCAGCAAAAAATGCTTACTGAGATTGGAACGGTTACTGATAACCAGCTGGGTTTACTTCTTATGGCCACTTCAGGAAGGGAAGAGTTACAAAAAGAAGTGCTTCGTAAAATAGAAGAGATTCACGACCCCGGAAATGCTCTTTCTCATGTAAAATCAAATGAATTAAGGAAAATGATTATTCAAAAAACAAAGGAAGTTCGTGTTGCTTATGACCAATTTGCTGGAGATTCGGGAAGAGCTTTACCTATTCAGCACTATTTAATGGAATTAGAAAAGCTTGATCCAGAACTTCAAACATTAGCCATGGAAAACCTCGATTTCAAAGCAGGTATTTTTGCCCATCCCTACTACAAAGGTGAGGCATTGAGAAGAACGATAGAATTTTATAAAGATGAGCCAGAGAAAATGAATGCACTTTTGGAACGAATGCCAATGAGAAAAGACATGGGCTTTAATCCGGAAGGTTTCAGAACTATTTTCTTTGACCCAGAGTTTCAAGAAAAAACAAAAGGGCTTGATTTTGCAAATAGATATTCTATAGCGTACACCGCTCAACGCTATTTAGATCAGCGAGGAACATGGCTGCCAAATGACCGAACAGAAGCAATTAGTCTTATTATACAGCAACGTGAACGCTTTGCTAGCCAAGTGATCTTAGATGAAAATACCTATTATATTCCACTCACTCATGAAGAAGAGAGGTTTGAGAGCAACAGGATGGTGCAATTAGCCCGTGATTCTGGAGTGAAAGAGATTGCTGACCAAAATCTGAAAGGGGCAGAAGACAAAGGCATATTTTTAGAAACGGTTGCCGGAAGCAAAGATAAAGGAAAAACGACGATTCACTTTAGCGGTCATGGTGGTCCTAATCACCAATGGCTTTCTAAGGGACAAGCAGGCGTTGAAACGTCTGATGAATTGAGGAGACCAGAAGCAATAAGTTACGTTGAATTTGGAGATGCACTTGCAGAAAGAGGAAATCTTGGTGAAGTGACTGTTATGATAGATTCTTGTTATAGTAAAGATTTTACTGATAATTTGTATCATTATTTATATGGTGTGAAAAGTGTTAAAGATATGCCAATTGTGATAACAGAAACAAACCGAGGGCAGGTAGGGTTTGGCAATACATTTATTGAAGCTGTCGAAGGTTCACATCAGAAAGGAAAACCATTAACAGGATCAGATATTTTTGGTGCAGAGTCCAGGACATTTTTCCAACAGGACCTAACGGTTACGATGCCAGTTACCAGTGAAGAAGCAACTAAGTTCTCAAAGCCAGAGACGCCAGGAGTAGTTGATTTAGGTTCGCCTATTGATGAGGGAGCAGCGGAGCAACCGCGAAAACCAAAGGGAGAACCATCTGAAGAAAAACCAGCAGAATTACCTCCAACAGTTATAGAGATTGCACAAAATGAGCAGGAGATGGAAGAATTGTTAGCAGTAGGTTAGACCAAAACGCCCCCTCTTTTTTAGAATTTTAGTTGAGTGTGTTCTAGTAGAAAGTGCCGAAATAATTTTAGTTACAGAATCGGTTTTAAGAGATTGCCCCTATTTTTATTTTACATTCGGTTAAAGAAAGAGAGTTTACATCATAGTGAGAGAATCCGTTTTTAGCATTATCAAAACTTAAATTTTATTGGATTTAACACTCTTTTTACTCATATTCCCTGTTTCCCCTTTTTCACCACTCTCCCTAGAACAGACAAGTTTAAATAATAGGAAAGTATCTCTAAAACATATTAAGGAGGTGTTACGATATGGAAATAACTCCCGCCATTACGCAGGATTTCTTGACGTTTGATGACCAGCAGACATTGTCTTCATTATTAGGCCAGATGAAGAACTTTGAAAAACGTTCCGGGCTTATCTTTCGCAACGATAAATATGTGGGATTGATAGAAAAGAAAAAAATTCTCCGCACCAATGTTGATCCTACAGAAGTCAAAGTAGATAAGTTTGTCCAGTCTACTCCCATCATCAATGAGCATGCTGATATTGTGGAAGCTGCTTCCCAGATGGTGGAAAGCAATGTTGATTATCTTCCTGTGGAGAGCAACAAACAGATTATAGGAGTGGTTTCCGCATTGCAATTAGCAAAACTTGCTGTGGCCCTTCCTGAACTGGAAAAAATGAAAATATCTGATGTCAAGCTTCTCAAACCGTCAAAAGTGACCAAAGAAGCTCCCCTTGCCATGGCTATGGAAGTCATGTATCAGGAGAATGTGGATCATGTTCCTCTGTTTGATCAGGGAAAACTGTATGGTATCCTGAGCTATCGTGACCTCCTTCGTAAATACCTCAACTGGTCTCCCCGACGGGATGTCTCTGCGAAATTTAACAAAGCCGCAAGTACAAGAGCAGCACAGGTGGACATTTCTCCCTTTGCCGGTCTTCCCGTAAGCTCTATGAGCACCAATGACAATCTTGTCACCGTTCAGAAATCTGAAACCCTGAAAAATGCTGTTCAGCTCATGGTCAAGAATAATATCTCTGACCTTATTGTTTTCTCAGGGAATGATTACCAAGGTCTTTTGACTCTGCGAAACGTTTTACAACGTGTCGGGGCATTAAAGATTAAGAAGAGTTTTGACCTGCAGGTTGTCGGCTTAAGCAAGCTGGGCTGGCATCCCTATGAGGTTGAATCCCTGCAAAAAATTGCCAGCAACGAGGCTGTGAAATTACAGCGGGGCATTCGCAACGAGTTTACCCTCGTGATTCATGTTAAAGAATACGACAAAGGCGGGAAGCAGAAATATTCCATGCACCTGCGTCTGGAATTTCCCGGCAAGATGGTAAGTGTCTCTGCCGATGACTGGGACTGGCGTACGGCATTGCATAAAGCTTTCGTCAATGCTGAGAACAATGTAAAGAAATTGTTTAAAAGAAAGTAATCTTTTCCAATTCATGGGTTTTACCGTTGAACATTATGAAGAGAACGCACGAACATCAGAGCTGCGAGAGTATAATATCACGATACGCGCTACCGGTCATGACCGCCTCGCCCATATTCTCAGCGATGCTTTGGCAGTGTATTTGAGGATGGTATCTGCTATTGATGAAACTTTTGTTTCTCCAGAACTGTATTCCCGGGGAGACTTTATGCAAAGTAATCGTAAGAAGCGGGTACGACAAGTAGTTGCTCGTGAGATTAGCCAGCAAAACCCAGGACTTCATCCCTCATTGGATGAAATCACCGTGGGATGGGATTCTCACGGGATTTATGCTGCATATAAAGAACAAGGGAACTGTGTAGATGATTAAACTTATTAGAAATGATGTGAGGTTAAGACAGCGGAGGCAGTCCGTAATAAGTGGCCATCATTTCTTTATTTCTTTCCTTTCTTTTTCTTCATAAACTTTTCCGCATTTGCCCTACTCACAAAGCGGTACATCTTGCCCTCAAATTCCAGTTCAATAATATCATCTGCCCCTGCCAGAGGCTCGCCCGTCAACGCATCTTTTCCTAACTGACCGAGTCCTGATGCCCCTTCCATGAATCCTTCCTCCCATGGCTCGATTTCATCATCTTCTTCCAGTAATTCACGGCCTTTTTTAGCATAAATGTCTTCATCTTTCCGCCCGGTTTTCATCCCCTCTTCCACTTCTTCATCTGTTTCTTCCCGTTCGATTCCCTGCTCCTCCGCCGGATAGACTTTTTCCTCTTTAAGCGGCTTCTTAAACGGCGATGGAGGGGGAGAACGTTTCTTGACAGGTTTCACTTCTTTTGTGGTCATAACACCGAGAAAATAGTTTGGATTTAAATAGATTTGGGTGGTAATACCTTTTTGTATCTGCTGTCAGTTTAAACACTTCTCTGTTGTAATATAATCACTTGGTACTAAGAGCTTATCCCAGTAATCCTGTTGCCCTCCATGTTATCACCCCACAAACCAAATGTAGCATCGCTACATATGTTTCTGGTCGTTTCGACCAGCGGATAAGAATTCCTCTAAGCTCTAAGTCTTCCTCCTGAAGGACGCAAATAATTAAAGAAAATCCTGAAAAGTGACTATCCCCAACCATAAATGGTGAGGATTTCCGTCACTTTTCCTAGACGGATTTTCTAACACAAGAAAACAAACAGCGATTTGTTTTCTGTGCAGAAATTAGGTCGTTGCCTAATTTCTTGCATCAAATATAGCGAAATCTCCTTGTTCATTTACTAGCATTCATCTCCTAAGACAAATCTTGGAGATTTCTGCTTATTTGATTTAATCGAGACAGTTGCGTCTGTCATATATAGTAACTTAATTTTCATCTAAATATTTATGTCAGTTACTATACTTCGCAAAATTGACCTCTTGGCCAACTAACTAAATACGTACAAAAAGAGTAAAGTTTTTTATAGTCTTGTAGGTTACAGAAAGCGTGGCAGAAACCAGAATACTGAAAGAAGTAAGTTATTTTGAATTTAGAGAGATTATAGAAAAGTATGGAAATCAAATAAAAGTTAATTCTCATGCCTATTTCAGATTAGGTGAACAGCAAAGAAAAGTATATAAAGATGAGGGTATTGTACAGATGTTAACTGAAGAAAAGCCAGCATTTATTGGAATCCAGCAAAATCAAAATTATGCTGCTTTTTTCAGCAAGAAACAAAGTTATATCCGGCTTATGTTTAAAGTAACTAAAAGCGGTATTGACATTGTAACATTTTACACCACTGACCACATACCACAAATATAACATGGGAAAAAAATATCTCGATGCCAAAGGAAAAGGAGAAATGGATTATGATTATGCTAATGATATTCTATTCTTTAAAGTAGAACATAGGGAATATGACCACTCTATTGAACTGGAAGATGTGGTTTTAGATGTTGATAAAGAAGGGTATATCACAGGTATTCAGATTTTTGGTGCATCTAATATCTTCAATATAGATAAAGATGCTTTGAAAAACATTCAAAAATGGGAATTCAAAGTTAAGATAGAAAATAAAATAGTTTCTATGCAACTAATGTTTGAAATGTTAAAAAGAAATAAAATAATTGAACGTGGTCAAAACTTAGTCCGGGAATCTTCTTCTTTATTAACTGATTCTGAAGTAATGTGTGCCATGAGTGCTTGATTTCTTCTCAAGCTTGCTGTTATCATTGACACTGTTCGATCGTATTACCACTCAAAGATACGTTCGTACTAACAGCATGATCGTGCCTGCGACTAACGGCACAATCAGATTATCATCTAACGTACGTTCATTCAAATCAATCTTAACCACTTCGGCAATCATTGCCCCCATACTGCCCAGCAATGCTTCCGGAACGGGGACAAAGACCACTGCTCCGATAAATCCTGTCACTGTTCCGGCCAGAGTCCCTTCCAACAGTTTCTTGCTCTTGCTGTTAAAGATGTTCTTCGTTTTTCCGAATCGTTCCCCAAACAGATGGCTGAGGGAATCGCCCAGTGACAAGACCATAATGGATGCTAACGCGATGTCTTTACTGAACAGCTTTACCACTAACAAGACTCCTATAAAGAAAAAGATCATGCCTTTCCCCGGAAAGGTCTTCCGTACTTCCTCCCTTTCGAAATGATCCAGAAAAAAGCTGAAAAAAGGCAGGCGCATGCGCTTAGAAACAATGCTTGCTAACACTCCTACCACAATCAGGAGAAAAAGAGTCAGTGGCTGTAACATCTCATAATACACCAGAAGCACTGTAGCTAATCCAATCGCCAAGTGCATGATCTGCCTCCCTATTTCCTGTCGTGTTAACATATTTTCCAGATTTGGATATTCTATTTAAAAGGATTGTGAAACCATTGGAGAATATATTAGCTGAAACCATTATGTTCTACTAACGCAATATTTTAAAGAGAATGGTTCTTCTTATATAGTATGCTTTCCTACAAGCTTATTTCATTCACCGGTGTTTCTGGCAGCGGCAAAAGCACCATTGTACGCAAACTGTTAGAAGATCAGGCATTCCATATTGTCACCAGCACAACGACACGACTGCCACGCGATTCTGATATCTCCCACGAATATGAATATGTCACGCCTGATAAATTTGAACAGCATCCCGGTGTATTTATCTGGATGACCGAGTATGCCGGACAGAGATATGGAACAAAGTATCGAGTAGTCAATGACGCATTAGAACGGCCAGAAGGGAATCATTCTATTCTTATTCTTGTGCCAGACGTTGTTCCTATTCTTGCTCAGTATTCTGGTGATAGTCTTCTTCCCGTGTTTGTCAAAACTCCGCCGGAAGATATTCTTCGTGAACGATTGAGGTTGCGTGGCGATTTGGAAGAGAGCATCGAGAGGAGATTACACGATTTATATGCCTGGGAACGGGCTGCTCTTGCCTCTGATGTTCCCTATCGTGTCATCACCAATGAAACAGCCGTCAAGGATGCTGTAGAGCACGTGAGAAAGTTGCTAAAATAAAAATTAGGTAACTGGAATGTACGGAAGAGGAGCTAGAGAAATTCAGGCAATCAGCGGAAGTCTGCCCCATAAACGTGATTCATATTATTGATTTGCAGACGTGAGAGAAAATTATTTGAGATCTTCTGGATACATACTTATTCATCTTTTTTTGGTA
>CAYIBV010000045.1:0-9845 GCA_964361725.1 uncultured Methanosarcinales archaeon
GCATTCATCTCTAACGCTTTGAGGGTTTCTTTTTCCCCATAGGTGACTTTCTTAGGATTGTCCCGAAGCATGGTGAGCAGTTGATTTACTGATTTTTTTTCTGCCATAACTTCTTCTTCTGCCAATAAATCTTCGGAGCGGTCTAATAATTCCTGCAAACCGAATTCTTCCGTATAGGAGAGGTCTTTCGTGCCCAAAATCTTGCGCTTTAAATCTCCCGTGAGACAATCATCGTTGAGAAAATCCGTGACGGTCATCCCTGGACCGCCAATGATAATACCTTTCAGATTAGTGCCCAAAGGAAGAAACTGATCTTTCATATACTCCGCGATTTTCCGAAAATGATCTTTGTATGACCCTTCACGGATGCGGGCGAAACGGTTAGCAGATTGTCCTCCCGCTTTGAATTTTCCCGGCACTTCGGAATGAGTTTTCTGTAACGGAATTATTGTCTTTCCTTTCAGCAACGCCAGAATGGCATCTCGTCTGTCAAGAACAACTAACCCATAGACGTTGTGCTCGACCATCATTTCTTCCAGAATGTCCGTTACAAAGTTTTTATCACAGCGGTAAATGCGGATGTTTAAAGGAAGGGGCGGCTCGATGCTCCATGCTTGCATATCCTGCTTTCCTTCCGAGGCGGCCACGTTGCCGGCAAAAGCAACGAGTCCGTTCGGCGGTGTTTTGGAATATAATCGTAAATGCTGTATCATCTTTTCCAAAGCCGCTTGCACATTCTTGCGTGTCGATGCAGATTTGATGTTTGAGGCCGTGCCTAATTCCTCTGACAAGTGCTGGGTAATCTTTGTTAATTCATAGCCTTGGGGGATATAGACAGACACGAATTCCGTGTGAAGAGCCTTATGGCTCTTTAATTCGTTAATTAACTTTCTCAGTTTCAGTTTATCACTTGCAGATATTCCCATAAGATTAGGCAATGAGTGGATGGTTTATAAAGATTTTCTGATTTTCTGTAGAAGCAGGGAAATATTTAGTTGTTGACTGGAATCTAATAAGAAAATACGGTGTTTTTTTTCTGTTGCTCCCGATAGGCACACCTGAAAAATTTCGGCATCAAGATTTTCTCTTACTTTTCTTGAAGAATATTTCCTTTGTTCTAATCGTTTTTTGAGTGTTTTTAAGTTGGAACAAGTAAGCACAATACAGAAATCAACCATTCGTTTGGGAAGAAAGTGAGAAATGTGGGAATCAACAATAAGGAATGAGTATTTTCGTTTTTGTTCTTTCATGAACACATGAAATTTTTTCAGGTCAATGTCATAACATTGTTTTGTGGTATTGTATGACACTGACAGTTGTTTGTAATAGCGGTGAAGATTTACCCTACGATACTTTAATTTCTGAGCAAGTACTTTTGCGAGTGTGGACTTTCCCGTTCCGGGAGTGCCGGTGATGATGATGAGTTTGGACATGATTTAGAGAAAATGGGCGAATGTTAATAAATTTAATGAGAAAATTAAAATTATATGTAATATTACACGCAGAAAAGAAAGCCCAGCTTTTTAGGGCGCAAGAAATGAGGCAAAGACCATCATTTCTGCGCAGAAAACTGATCCTCGTCAGTTTTCTTGCGTGGTGAGGCGCTTTCCCATATTTTTAGGACAATACATTTTATATATAACTCTTTTAAAGTAGTTATTATGCTTGCTCAAAATGATGTTACGTCTCTCCTTAGTACGTATGACCTTCCTGTTCCCACAGCAGAGCGCATTAAAAAAATTGTTGTGCGAGAACTAGAAGGAGGATATTATTCTGGTTTTAATGCGGTTTACGACCGTGTTACTGCATTAGTAGACCAATTTACTGTTCCACGTGAAGAATGTTTACTTTCTGTTCCAGGACAAAAATTAGTGATGGATCGTTTTTCTTTTCATCAAGGCTTTTTTGGTGATGGTATGGGGATTAAAAGTCAACAAGCAGAAGAGAGGTTGACGGTTGTGGAAGCATTAGATTTGTTATTAAAAAAGCTTGATCCTTTGCAGCGAACGGTTCTTGAACACTTAGTTGGTAAAAGTGGAAAACAAGAACGTGAAAGATATGAAGATCACAAAGAAGCATGTGACGAAGCATACTTTTTAGTACATCGACTTCCTGTTGAGGTTGTAGAACATCCAGAAGTTCTTATGAGCAGACTGGATCAGCTCGTCCGAACCTATACTGATGGGAAGGGGAATGTGCTAATTCCCCATCGTCCCATTCATTATGTTCGCTGGAGTCCGGAGTTATGGGTGCGGTATGGACGAAGAAAATTTAACGGAAATCCTCTTCAATTTTTTCAGGATAACATCGAAGTCTATGGGCGGTTTGAAACCCAATTAGCGTTGCGTCGTTTTGATTCGGGGCTTGGGGCGGCATTACAAAGGGCTGGACAGTTCCATGAGGCAATACCTCCTGTTAAGAACAGAGAACGACAGCTCACTCCAGAAGAAGATGCAGAAATTGTGAACATGTATCATGCTCATCAAAGAAGTGTTCGTGCCATAGGAAGGAATCTTTCATTTACCGCAGGTGAGGTTGTTATTAAACGCTGTTTACGGGGAAATGGATTAGAGCTACGAAAGCCGCGTGAACAACTGTTACTTCCGTTAGAAGAGCAGACAGAAATACGAGATGCTCTTCTCTTATATGGAAGTGGGTATGAAGCTTCTCAACATCTCTCCTATAGTACCGCCACCATTCTAAAATACGGCGGATTGATGGGTGTTCCTATTCGCAAACCTGGAAGCAGGGTTCATGCTTCAAACTTATCTGCTGAACAATTAAAATCTATTGATGATGCTTTTCAATCTTGCAATGGGAGCAGGAGAAAAGCTGCTCAACTCTTAGGCCACACGCGCAGAGCTATTGGCAAAAGGTGGAAAGAACAAGGCTATCTATTCTAACGAACCGTGCTTCCACATATAGGTTCCATCTTCTTGTGCCACAGAAATGCCCCCCACTGAAAGGTACCGGCAATGGTTAGGGTCACTTGGTTTTAATATGCCTTCTAGCCGGATGGTATGTCCTAGCTGCAAGGCATCCTGCGCAAGCATTCTTTCAACCCTGGCGTCATCGTCTGACAGGAAAGTCGTGTAGAGAAAAGGAATTCTCACCAGTTGATTTTTGAGATCAGCAATCATACCATCAATGTGCACGTACGATCCTGGTCTTCGTTCCGGTGTTCTCTCTGTTAGTCGTACGTCACACTTTACTGTAGTGAGCACTCCTTCCACCCGATACAATTCAGACAGGGGAGCATCACTTAGAAGTTTGCAGAGGGGAACAAACATTTCACTCATAAGCCTGTTATCAGAACGATTTATTTAAACACGAGAAATTCCACCATTCTCTGAATGGTGGCTTGTCCCGCAAGCCACTTATGTCATTTGTGGAATTTCTGTGTGCTCAAAAACCACACAATGTACGAGATGGTATGAGAAGCATCGCCTACCATGCCATCCGTCTATGACGGGTGGTTTTTGACAGATTATGGTACTCCAAACTATCTTACGCCCCTCGTTGTTCTTTCTGCAAAGCTTTATGCTTCTGGGAGTGGTAGTGCATGAAGCGGTGTTTCAGTCTGTCATGAAGAACGGATTCAATGATGAGGATCAATAAGAACAGGATCACAACATATCCGGCAAGAAGGAGTATATCTACCCAAATAAGATCAAATGCCGAGGTAAAGATAAATACTTCTCGGATGAGTTTTTCTGCTACGACAAAAGGGTTTAAAGAAGTAACGTCCTGCAGGAGGGCGGGCATGGTTTCCAGAGGAAGGACCACTCCGGACATGAATAATAATAAACTACCCAGAGAAATGGACGCTAATACTCCCGTTTCTTCTGAAGTGAAGAGATATCCGATAATCATCCCTAAGAAGGTGAATACAGAAGCAGCGAGAAATAATACCAACCCAACGAAGGGGAATGTAACATAAGAGTCGGGAAGGAAGAACAGGGAAATACCGATAATAATAACCACTTGGATGGCGATAAGGATGAGATTTGTTAAATATGTTGAAAGGATGAAACTCACTTTACTTAACGGCAGGAAGAAATTCCGGGTGAAGGCAGGGCTGTGTTTTTCCATCATCACCAGTGTCGTTCCCAATAACAATGAAGAGAACATGATGACTAATACCAGCAATGCGGGAAAAGAGTAATTTAAGTACGTTCCTTCCGGACTGACGCGTTCAATTTTAGTGACTAAAGGGTTGGCGATGACGCCCGCTTCTGTAACTTTTTGTGATTCTAAATTTGCGGTAATTTCGTTTAGTACCTGCTGCAAGCTGTCCAACGAACTAATGCCTTCATTGATGCTGGCACTCACGGAATCAAGAGTGGTCACCCCACTGGTTATAGCCGCGGAAGCAGCAGTGAGTTTTGTTTTTGTTGTATCAATATCAGCTTTTAATTGGTTCATCAATGTGGAAATGTCATTGAACGTTATCGTCGTGGTTGTATTATCTGACGCATTGAGTGGCACTCCCGCTAATAATCCGTTGACGTCTTCTATTAATTTTTTGGCTTCGGCAAGCGGATCTTTAATTTTTGTTTTTTCCGTGGCATTGAGATTAGCACTATTTACTGCGCTTACAGCATTATCTATTTTCGTTTTTCCGTCAGTGATTCTGGCTGAAGCGGTTGATTTGAATGTATCTGCCACAGAAAAATCATACACTGTAGCAGGATTTGTTAAATCAATGGTAGAGAGGCTGGATTTAACTGCTTCACTACTGGTTTTAGCACTATTGCTTCTTTCTTTTATGGTTGTCACATGCTCGGTTTCGCCACTCACTTTTGATTTAGTATCAGATAGCTTTGTGAGAAGATCACCCGTTAAACCCTGCGAAATCTCTTGTGCTTTGAGATTGAAGCGTTGTTTGACGGTTTCCTGAATAACCCAGACCAGATTGATTCTGCTGGGATCGATATGGAACGTAATTTCTTTTGGCGTGTTTCCTTCAATGGCGAAGGATTCCGGAAGAGTGAGGCAGGCATGAACATTATTTAACTTGACATCCTGCACGCACTGATCTATCGTTCTTTCATATTTTACGACAGTGAATTTGTCCTGCTCCAGCGCAGTGATAAATGAATTGACATCGTCTGTATAAGTGTTCGCAAATACGCCTACTTTGATGCCATAACTATCAGAGGTGTTAAACGCCAATCCTAACGTGAGAATGATAAGCAAAGGTCCAAAGACGACAATCAAAGCGGAGCTTTTTGCCCGCACTAACAGCTTCAGGTTCTTTTTGGTTAACAACCATAATGCTCCCATGTTATTGTCTCACAATCTTTTCAAAGATTTCATTTAAAGTTGGTTTACGCAATTCAATGTCATGTAAATAGAGGTGTTCTTCTTTGACCACTTGCATTAATGCGGCAATGGTTTGGGCGGGATCAATGGGCTGTAAGATGATCTGATCCCCGCGGTCAATGATTTTGCTTACGGGAAGTTTTTTAACTAAGGCAATAATACGTTCTTTTTCTTTTCCCGTGCGGATATTAATGGAAATATTTTCTTTTAGATAAGGTTTACGGATTTCTTCTATCTCTCCTAAGACATGAACTTTTCCCCGGTTAAGGATGATTACTTTACTGCAGATGCGTTCTAAACTGTCTAAGTGGTGTGAGGCAATGACGATAGTTACTCCTTGTTTGTTGACTTCCTGAATCAGCTTGAGAATTTCTTCCTGCAGCACGGGATCAAGATCGGCAGTGGGTTCGTCAAGGAACAATACTTTCGGCTTGTGGATAAGGCTGCAGCTTATGTCGAGGCGTTTCTGCATCCCTCCTGAGAGGTGTTCTGCCAGCTTGTCTTTATGTTCATAGAGTTTGGTAAATTGCAGCAGGCTTTTGGCATTGGCAATAAGAGTCTCACGATCCATCCCATACAGTTGACCAAAATGGAGGAGGTTTTCTTTGACGGTAAGCTTGGGGTAAAATGAGAAGTGCTGGGGAGTAAAGCCCACATGCCGTTTAATCTTATGGAAGTGGTCTTTAAGGTCTTTTGGTTCGTGATCCACACGGGAATAATAGTACACATTTCCATCTGTAGGATCGATAAATCCTGCGATGAGATTTAATAAAGTACTCTTTCCACTGCCAGACTGGCCGATAACGCCAAAGATATCACCCTCTTCTATGACAAGATTGACATCTTCCAGAATACGGTTTGTACGGAACTCTTTCGTCACCTCTTTTAACTCGATTAATTTCACGAGAAAAAAGAATGTACAGAGCTTTATAAATGTTTTTGCGTAACATCAAGAAAGCCTGACCAGCAGCATCATAATCTTTATATAGAGTTTACCAATTTAGCATAAAAGCATGAAAGAAAAGCTGAAACATATTTATGAGCACCATTATAAGAAGCTGATGCTCATTCCCTTTCTGTTGGTGGTGCTGGCATTGGTGCAGATTGGCACACAGTACGCTCTGACTGGAGATTTTATTCATCGTGGGGTGAGCTTAAAAGGGGGGTCTACGATTACATTTTCTTCTCCCTCCAGTATTTCAGGGCTGGAACTAGAGCAGTTCCTTCGGGAGAAGTTTCCCAAAGGTGATCTGAGTGTTCGGACTCTTGGCGCAGTAGGACAGGGAACAGCGTTTGCCATTGATTCTGATGCTCAGGAAAAAGAAGAAGTTACTTCTTTATTACAGGCTATTCAGGAAAAAGTGCCGTTACAGAAAGAGGCATACAGCGTGGAAGTGTTTGGCTCTTCGTTGAGTGAGACGTTTTTTAAACAGTTAGTCTTGGCGTTGCTCATTTCGTTTGGGTTGATGGGGATTGTAGTTATGTTATATTTCCGGCTGTTGATTCCCAGCTTGGCGGTGATTGCCGCAGCATTTTCTGATATTGTGGTGACATTAGCGATTTTTAATCTCACGGGGATGAAGTTAACAACGGCAGGCATTGCCGCGTTTTTAATGTTGATTGGCTATTCCGTAGACACGGATGTAGTGCTCACTACCAGAGTGTTAAAGCGGCATGAGGGAAGTGTCATGGAGAACATTTATAGCTCCATTAAGACAGGATTGACCATGACCGTAACGACGTTAGCAGCGATTATCGTAGCATTGATTTTTGTGAGAAGTGAAGTGGTACAGCAGATCATGATTATTCTGGCGATTGGGTTAGTGATGGATACGTTCATGACCTGGATTCAGAACGTGGGTATTTTACGGTTATATCTGGAGAGGAAGAAATCATGAACTATAAAAAAGTGTTTATGCAGTGGAGAGTGATATTACTCTTGGTGTTCTTGCTTTTTGCTCTCGTGTCTATCTTTTCGTTAGATTATAAAAACTGGGGAGCGGATGGGGCAACCATTCGTTCTGTTGTTCCCAATTCCTCTGCTTCCGTAGCGGGCGTGGCCAATCCATCTCCTCGGCTTACTCCTTTAGCAAAAGAACGAATCATTTCTCTGGATGGGAAAGCTGTTACATCAGAACAGGATTTTTTTATGTATACACAATCTTTACAGGAGAACAGGACAGTTCGTCTCACGACTACCAAAGGGACATATACTTTACTCACAAAAAGAGATAATATGAGTGGTAGTATTGATCTGGGACTTACGGTGTATACTTCGCCCACCACTAATCTGCGCAAGGGGTTAGATTTAGAAGGAGGAACGCGAGTGTTGTCAAAACCAGTAGGAGAAATTTCTGCAGAAGATCTTGATTCTACGGTGGAAAGTCTGAAAGAGCGGTTGAATGTGTATGGGTTAAGTGACATTGTCGTTCGTCCTGCTTCTGATTTAACAGGAGATATGTACATCTTGATTGAGATTGCCGGGGTGACGGAAGAGGAAGTGAAAGAACTCTTGTCCAAGCAAGGAAAATTCGAAGCCAGAGTAGGAGAAAACACCGTGTTCTTTGGAGGAAAAAAGGATATTACATATGTCTGTCGAAGCGCGCAATGTTCTGGCATAGATCCCCAACGGGGATGTTCCCGCTCAGCAGATGGCGTTTTTTGTGGATTCTTTTTTAGCATCACTCTTAGTCCGGAAGCAGCAGAACGCCATGCCCGATTGACGGAAAATCTTCCTATCGTGACGGATGATACGGGAAGTTACCTCAATGAAAGTTTGATCTTATATCTTGATGACAAAGAAGTAGATAAGCTGCGTATCGGCGCGGATTTAAAAGGACGAGCCACGACGGAAATCCAGATTTCCGGTTCGGGAGTGGGGCGAACAGAGCAGGAGGCGGTTTCAAATACTCTGCAAAGCATGAAGAAACTGCAGACCGTACTTATTACGGGAAGCCTGCCGGTAAAGTTAGATGTGGTAAAGATTGACACCATATCTCCGACGTTAGGGAGAGAATTTTTGAATAATGTTCTTCTGGCGGGGTTCTTTGCCGTGCTGGCAGTAGGGATGGTTATTGGAATACGATATCAAAATATTAAAATAATCGTTCCCATGATTCTGGTGTTACTTTCGGAGATGGTGTTGTTGCTGGGATTTGCCGCGTTTGTGGGATGGAATCTGGATTTAGCGGCTATTGCCGGGGTCATTATCGTTGCGGGAACGGGGGTCGATCATCTTATTGTTATTACGGATGAAACGTTGAAAGGACAAGTGGTCACGGATTGGAATAGGAGAATTAAGAATGCCATGTTTATTATCATGGGAGCGTTTTTCATTACGTTTTCAGGGATGTTGCCCTTGTTCTGGGCGGGAGCAGGGTTATTGAAAGGGTTTGCCTTGACGACCATTGCGGGCATTACTTTGGGAGTGTTTGTAGCACGGCCTGCCTATGCTGCTATCATTGAGAAGATGTTGCAGGAGTAATGATGACAACGTCACGACGAGCAATCGTATTTATCCTATTCTGTACGTTGTTTACCTCTCTGGGCCAGTTATTATGGAAGTTGGGCATTGCAGAGATAGAGTATGTTCCTCTCTTCTTGGGTTTTGTTTCGTACGGAATGGGAGTGGTGTTAATGGTGGCAGCATTTCGGGAAGGAGAAGTGAGTGTACTTTATCCTCTTATTGCGTTAAGTTATGTATTTGTGAGCATATTATCTCCTTTATTGTTTGCTGATGAACACATGAATCTTTTCAAGTGGAGTGGAGTGGGGATCATTTTAGTTTCTCTAGGAATATTGGGAAAAAGTTTGGGAAAAAGCCTGTCAAAGGTGAGAGCTGATGGTTGAAAGCCTGGCGTTATTGTTTGTAGTGCTTAGTACGGTCGTAGGAGCGCTGGGGACGATTCTGTTTAAGAAAGGAGTAGGGGGAATTTCTTTCTTTCAGATATGGAAACGGGGAGTGGTGTGGGGAGCGTTGGGATTGTATGTGATTTCTGCGATGTTTTATTTGTTGGCACTGCGCAAGGAGATGGTTACTGTTATATATCCTCTGGCATCATTGTCGTATGTGTGGGTGGTGCTGTTTTCTGTAGTATTGCTGCATGAGAAAGTAACGTTCGGGAAGATTGTGGGGGTTTGTGGTATCGTTCTCGGTGTGGTGTTGATTGGATTGGGAAGTTAGTGTTGCGAGAGGAAGGTTTAAAATGAGGTTGTTGTCAGATAAATAAAAAAATACTATGGACACTATTGATCAGCGATTGGAGCACGAAGGATTTGAAGCGACATACAAGACATGTTATCCTAAATTGAAAGGATTCGTTATGCGCTATATTAAGAACCCCGATACTGCGGAAGAGATTGTGCAGCAGGCGTTTTGTAACGCGTGGGACGCGCGGGGACGGTTTGAACCTGGGACAAATGTTGAGGCGTGGATCTATCGCATTGCTATTAATCTTGCGATAAATAGGTGGAGGCGAAGTAAACTAGAACCGGTCTTGTATGATCCCAGTTCTGTTGCT
>CAYIBV010000046.1:0-9769 GCA_964361725.1 uncultured Methanosarcinales archaeon
GGCAATGTCAAGTTATGTGAGTAAGATTTAATTCTTTAATCTTCTTTACGAAAAATAGCTGGTGCGCCACCAGTAATTTCAGGTTACTGGTAGGAAAAGCGCGCACCAGACTAAAAATAAAGGTGATTTGAGATGATACAAACTGATTTATATAGCTTTAGCTGTAAAACAGGTACTTTAGTACCTTGGTGTAAAAATTGTGGTGAACAAAATTTTTACTTAGATGGAAAAAATTCGCAAGGAAAACAACTTTACAAATGTAAAAACTGTAATTTTAGATTCGTCTGGTGTAGCGATTTACCCCACAAAAGATTTTTTACAAATATTATCAGTTTTGTTGTAGAGTTTTATGTTGAAGTGGGAATTTCTTTGCGAAAATTGGCAAAGAAATTGAAGAAATTCTTCAATGTAAAAGTAAGTCATGAAACAATAAGACAGTGGGTTAAGATATATGAAAAACCAATTTCTCGGCGAGAAATAGTTGTTTCGACTCGTTGGCATGCAGATGAGACATACATTAAAATCAAAGGCATTGGTCATTGGTTATGGATGGTTCGCTGCAGAGAAACAAGCCAAGTGCTTTCTTGGCGAATTACTAAAAGCCGTTTCTTTAAAGATGCAAAACATTTAATGCTGGATGCATTAAATGTTGCTGGAACAAGACCAGAAAGTATTACAACAGATGGTCTGTACCAATATGCAGCAGCAATCAAAAAAGTTATGGGATGGAAATGGAATATTTATAAAGAAAAACACATTGTGGATAGTGGAATTGGCAAGAATTGGTTCATAGAACGTCTTAATCGAGAAATTAAAAGAAGGATAAAATGGTTCTCAACATTTCAGAGTTTAGAGGGGGCTAAGACTTTCTTTAGTGTTTGGTTTTACCATTTTAACCAGTCAGGATTCCCAACACAGGGAATCTGACTATACCTTCTTGATGCCGTTCAATCCCTGAATGATTTTTGAGCTTGTTCTCAAAACAAGCATTCTTCTCTCTACACTCCATCCACTTCCCCCTTACAATTTAGCAGTTCTTGAGAGCTGCCGCTAGGCTGACAAGCCTAGCAGACTTAAGAAAATTGTAAGATGAGATAAACATCTTGCACCAGATATTTGCTTTCTCGAGCGACTTAAAGCCGTGCATATGGTGTAGCCATAGACGGATAAATGAGTTTACATGCTCCACAATATTGTTGCTCCAGTAATAGAGCAATTGCTTGCCATCTTTGATAAGTAAAAATGACTCTGATTTAAAATGAGCTTGGCTTAAATCATTCGTTCTTTGAACAGAATCCAGAATGGAAAGATATATAAATATTGAAGATTTCTTTTCCTCTATCAAAAATGAGGTGTTGACTATGAAGAAAACGATTTTAATTGTGTTATTAGCAGTTGCTGTGCTGCTGCTCGTAGGTTGTGGGAAGACCGAGGAGGCAGCCACGCCGGAAGCTCAGTTAGAGGCTGATGAAGCGGAAGTATTTGAAGAAGAGGGCGGGGCGCTTGCCGGGCAGGCGGTCAATGTAGGATGCAGCCGGCCGCAGAAGGTGAAGAGTTGCACTGAGATTCCTAATGGAATTCGAGTAAAAAAGGATGTAAAGACGAGGAACGGAATAACAATTGAAAAAACGTATAACCTTCGTAATACATGTGGTTCCATTGCGAAGAAGTATAGTTGCCCGAGTTCTATTCAATCAAAATTCTGCCGGCAAAGGTGCGAAGCTGGTGAGTCCTGTTCAAATGGAGAATGCAGAAGCTTATGTGGGAATGGCGCTGTGGATGCAGGAGAGACCTGTTCCAGTTGCATAGCTGATGCACCGTGTGCTGCGGAAGAGATATGTCAGGATGGAGCGTGTGTGGCTCCTGTGGTCGAAGCTGAGGCTGAAGAAGTTCCTGCTCCTGTGGCCGAAGGACAGGCTGAGGGTGGAGTGCAGTCCATTGGAGCGGTTGTTAGCATAGGGGAAGGTAGCAGTGTGAATGTTACTCTCTCCGCAGATCAAGTTTATGAAATTGGCTCGTGGGATGTTGATGGTTCTCGGGCGAACTTTTGGATTCGTAGACCCGAACGCGGAGCTTCGGTGAACACAGGTTATCTGTTGCCGGGAGAATCGTATGGGCCAGGAAGTCCGTTCCATGAGGATCGAGTGTTGGGTGGAACGGGTTTAACTTTAACTCTCAACTTTACAGTTGGTAGCTCTGCCCAGATTATTGTATCCGAGCAGAGTCCCTTACCCGAAGGTGATGTTCCACGAGGACCACTGTATGTCTTCAGTGTTAACAAGGGAGCAACACGAGATTTTCACCTTATGAATGTGTCGGATGCTCTCAGCCTTACCTACCTGCGACGGGAGATGCGGGAACGGGTCACTCAAGTTGGTGGTGGCGATGATCCTCAGGCCGAGCCAGTTCGTGAGATTCGCTCCACCTACCCTGTTGCCATCGTGAGCGTGGCGGGAACAGATAGGGAAATAGAGCAAGGGATGCAATTGGTTGTCAACACGGCTAGTGGAACGGTATACCTTTTTGCTACGGAGATCTATGAAGATAGGCTGTTGTTTAGAGGATCTAAGGCGGGATAGTGATTTTTTTTTCTTTTCTTTTTTTTAATATGCTTTTTCTTAACCAAAAACCATATAAATACATGAGTAATCCTTTCTCTGTAAAATGAGGTGTGTCCCATGAAAAAACTTTTTCCCCTGTTGATGGTTAGCTTGCTTGCCTTTGTCGTTCTTCTTATTTCCTGCACGCCCGATGAAGGAGATGTTGAGGAAGCGGAACAAGATCAATCAGCCGCCCTTGCCGGACAGGCCATTGCCAGTGGGCAACGCTGTATACGCAATCCCCAGAGTGATGCCGATGCCTGCAATTCCGGATCAGTCTGCCGGAGAAAAGTAAGCCTCAAAAGTGGAAAGTTGTATGGAAGCGCAACGTATTGTATGGCTCCTCTTACAGACAATCGTGCTTGTGATCAGGCGGGAGACTGCCGGAGTAATAACTGTCAAAATAATCGTTGTGTTGCCTGCGTTCCTTCCACTGAAATATGTGATGGAAGGGATAACGATTGTAATCAACAAGTAGACGAGGGATTCAATCTCCAGACTGATAGGAATAATTGTGGGAGTTGTGGGAATATCTGCCGGAGTAATGCCTGCAATACTGGAACGTGCGTGCCCTTAGATTCTGATAAGGAATTTACTCTCACTTTGGCAAATAATTATGTTATTGTAAGATCAGGAAATTATGGCGATAATGTTAATTGGAGGTTCTCGGTGGATGGCCGCCCTGAAAATCAAGTCCTTTCTGCCCGTAGTGATCTTGCATGGGCCAATAGTTTACATAGGCTGCGCGGAGGTATATATGAGGTATGGCTTGAACGGGATGGCCGCAGCGTGTCCCATCACGTGACTTATGTACCTGGTACTACTCCTGCTGATGTAGGCATTGTTCCCCCAGATAACGCCGAGCCGGCAGCGGCATCTCTCATATATTCCCTTACGTTAGGAAGCAACAGGGAAGTGGCGCGCACGGGTGATGTGAATGCGAGTATAGAATTTGACAACCCTTTATCTTCTTTAACTTGGATTATTGAGGAGGACGGGATTATTATGTTAAAGAGAAAAGCAATGGATGAGACAAGCTATGCTCATCCTTATCAGCCGGGGCATAGATATAGAATTTGGCTGGATTTTGCCGTAGACCTCTCTAATAATCGAGTGCCAAATATAGTTGATCATCGTGTGTCAAATATAATCCAGATCGATGGCTGAAAGATTTGATGAGTTTAGATGGTTATTCCCAGACAGAACTCCACAAATAACGTACGTATTTAGTTCCGCCAAGAGGCGAGTGAGTGAGTCTTATCGTCAGACGAGGCTTGAGCGTTTTTCTTCGGAAAAACAGCTCTTTTTCTGGGGGGAAAACAGCCTAAAAACGCCGAACGAGCGGCGAACTAAAATACGTACCAAATAACAAACCTTTTAAATCCTGGAATTTTATACTAGAATATGCACTCTCTTCATAGGACAGGCACGCGTATCTTCCGCCTCTTTGGCATAGATGTCAATATTCACATCTCTTGGTGGTTTATCTTTATCTTTCTGGCATGGAGTTTAGCCACAGCCTACTTTCCACAAGCCTATCCAAACCAAACAACAGCCCTGTACTGGATGATGGGCATCATCGCTGCGTTGTTCCTGTTCGCTTCCGTTCTTCTGCATGAATTCAGTCATTCCTTGGTAGCCCGTGCAAGGAACATTAAAGTGGAAAGCATTACGTTATTCTTCTTTGGCGGTGTTGCCGGTATTGAACGGGAAGACCTGAAGCCAAGCCATGAATTCCAGATGGCTATCGCCGGTCCATTATTTTCATTGGTATTATCGGGATTCTTTTTCCTTCTTTTTCGCTTCACCCCTCCAGGTGTTATCCAGGCCATCACGCAATATCTCTATCAATTGAACTTTGTCCTTGCCCTCTTTAATCTCGTTCCTGCTTTTCCCCTCGATGGAGGAAGAGCGTTTCGGGCCATTCTTCATGCTTATTATCATGATATCCTCAAAGCAACACGCATCGCCTCTGCAGGGGGGAAATTATTTGCCGTGATTCTTATCGTTCTGGGAATTTTTGGCATGACTACTGGAGCAGGAAATGGATTATGGTTTATTCTCTTGGGAGTTTTCCTGTACTTTATCGCAAAAGTGAGCTATGAACAGATTGTCATTAAAGAAACACTCAGTACCGTTCCTGTTCTTTCTCTTCTGCAAAAGCAAAAACCCCTTCCCGCATCTATGAAATTCAAAGACTTCATTGCGGTGTACGGCAGCAAAGATCAGGAAGTGTATATTGTGCAGGGAACTCATTTTCAGGGTCTCTTTGATTTCAAACAGGCACGTACCATTTCACCCGCCATGCATGATGTTCTCACCTTGCAACAAGTGTCTGTGCCTCTCTCGCAGATGAGATGTGTTGCCAAGAATGATTCTGCTTATACTGTCTTCCGCCGCTGTACGGAACAGAACCTTGATAATATTCCGGTTGTAGAAAAAGGGAAAATTCTCGGTGTTGTCTCCCAACGTGCTGTCCTTCGCCACTTAGCATGGTCGGGTCTGGGAAAAACAGAAAAGGAAAAAAATATAAAAAGAATAAAAAAGAATAAATAGTGGCCTCTTTCTGGGAATAAACTATGACTACAGTACGTACACAGATCAATACGGAACTTCAGAGATTAACGAATCATCATTTCATCGAACTGACCACTCGAGGGAATACAGC
Source organism: uncultured Methanosarcinales archaeon (assembly GCA_964361725.1). Lineage (GTDB taxonomy): Archaea > Nanobdellota > Nanobdellia > Woesearchaeales > GW2011-AR9 > CAYIBV01. Next base: position 5,269 of record CAYIBV010000046.1, read on the forward strand.
CATTACTGCTGCTCTTTCCCTTCTTCCAAAAGAAAAAACACTTCTGATCCCAGAAGAGGGGGGATGGTTAAGTTATCATAACATTCCAAAAGAACAGCATCTTACCATTCAGGAAGTCAGGTGTAATGATTCGGCAATAGACATACACGATTTACGCCAAAAACTGGAGTTAGGAACATGTAGTGCCCTTCTCTACCAAAATCCCGGCGGTTATTTCGCCGAACAACCGATGAAAGAGATATTCACGTTGTGCAAGAACTATAACTGTCTTGTCATCATGGACGTTTCTGGTTCTGTTGGCACTCTGTTATGCGATGGGCGTTATGCTGATATTCTGGTGTGCAGTTTTGGGAAATGGAAATTAGTGGATGCTTACACTGGGGGATTTATTTCCTGTAAAGAAAGGGTACTGTTTGAACAGTTAAAAGATGTTACCGCACTTGTTGATGAAGAAAAATTAACTAAGATCTATGCAAAGCTGCAAGAACTACCTAAACGGATCTCGTTTCTTTTGGAAAAAAGAACAAAAATCATGAAAGATCTGACTCAGTTTCCTATCTTTCATAAAAATACTCTAGGATTTGTCGTTGTTGTTCCTTTCTCCTCTGAAACAGAAAAAGAGAACATCATTGCTTATTGTACTACTGAACATCTTCCCTACACCATTTGTCCACGCTATATCCGTCTCAATCGCCCTGCAATTTCCATCGAGGTTAAGCAGATTGTGGCATAGAACGTGCTGTCATTTCAAAAGCACGCGTAAACAACACCACTCTTTCCATCGTTTCTCTGGGGAGTGATTTGTGGAGAACTTCTTGCACGGGATAGAACACATCCAACGCGTCACTCACTTGCTTGGCCGCAAACTGCCTTCTTCCCTGCCGTTTTCCTTCCACCCCCCCTAGTAAATCTGGCATAATATCTTCCAATGTCATTTGATGGAAAGAATCATACACCTTTCGTCGGAGTATTCTAGCATTATATCCTAACAAAGAAGATTCAATAGACCAGTCTAGAATCCAATCATTCCGTTCTTCTTTTTCCACTTTCTGTTCTGCCGTTCTCTTCCACTCATCGGCAATCGCCACGGCCGCAGAATAATGCAATAACCCTTGCTGGTGCATTAATCGTACTGATTTGGGCAGTCCGGCAAAGAGTAATGCATGCACGATGGCAGACGCCCCTAATGATTTATGCTCTCTGGCAAATTGGTAAATGCTTAATTCTCTTCCCTCTGATTCTGCTTTCCTTCTTTTTAATTGATATAATCCATGCAGTTTCTCTGCCCGTTCCGCGAGGACGACTTTTTCAAAAATATCTTCTTCATATTGAATCTCCCGGCAGAGTTTGTCAGACAATTCACAGACCAGTACTTCCAGTTCCTGTATTCCGGCAAGGCGTGCTGCCGCCGTCCGCCGATGGCCCACGACGAGTTGATACATTCCCTCATCACACGGACGCACTAATGGTGGCGACAGAAGTCCAACTTCTTTAATGGTTTCTGCCAGGTCCTGTAATTTTCCGGAGTCATAGGTCTTTCGCGGTTGGGTGGGATCAGGAATGACGAGGTCGATAGGAACGATGCGATACTCGGCAGAACCTAACGGGTCAGAACCATTTGTATTGTCATTATTTCCGTTTCCATTCCTTTTTTCCACGCCACTGAATAATTGGTCAAGGATGCTCTTTCGTACGCGCGATAATGCGTCCAGTACTTGCGGATATGAGGGCTGAGTTTCAAGGGAGGAGAGAATTCCCTGTGCTATGGGCTGTGTTCTGAGAAATAATTCATGGATAGTTTGATTCCCATGCCTTCCCGAGCGTGGTGAGGCATACTGTAATGCCGGATCGATGTGCAGGAGCGTTCCCAGATTACCCACCACTTTTGTTGCTTTCTCTAATTCTATCTCTAACAGACGGTATGTAGTATCTTGTCTGTCTTGTCCGGACTCAATTGGTTCAAACGCAAATGTATGCTGTTGATTTCGTTCCAGAAGGTATCGTGTCACTGCTGGGGAAAGCAAATCTCTATTTGTGATGGGATTAGGATTATCTTTATCCCGTTGACCACGCAGGATACGCAGGAGAAAATCCACTTGTTCTTGATAGTCGGGAATCCTTCCCACCTCTTGGGCAAAACTATACGCTACCTCTTGTTTTCGTACCATCTCTTTAATGCGTGGATCAAGATTGACATAATGAAATGCCATGCGTACTACCCAGTCGGAAAAACCCACCCGTTCCGCTAACTCTGTTAAACAATAGGCTTGCCGTACTCTCGCAGGCAATTCCCAATAATTTTTATACAATGCTAGCGAATCGACCGTAAACTCTCCCCCAGAATGCTCTTCTACCAGATGTTTATAATATTCCCAGATATTTTCCGCGGTTTCAGGAAGGGGAATCTTTACTTTTGTGGCATTTTCTGCCACCTGCATTTCATAGCGCTGTTCTTCTGTCAATGGACCATAGACTTTTGCCCTGATAGTGTCCCGTCCTCCTCTTTTCGCCGCCAGTACTCTTCTATTGCCATACACTACTTTGTACATGCCGTCAGGAAGCTCTTCCACTCCCACGGGGGTAATGACTCCTCTCTTCGCCACAGAACGGACTAATCCAAAGAACGAGACCTCATCCATCGTCTGCCGTTCATTGTCCGGATCAACAGAGATGCAAGCTAACGGCAAACGTGGTTCATAGTGGAATGACAATCCCCATAACACAGATACACCCCCTTTTTATGAGGGGGAGAACAGCCATTTTCTTATAAATTTTTGTTCTGGGGAGAATATATACTGAAAGACATAAATAATTGATCTTAATAGTTATGTCTTTCATATATAGTGTTAGAGAATTATTGCTAAATTATTTTTGTCCGACACTATATATCACAAACCATCACAAACCATTCAATGTTATACTCCTCTAAAACCTCTGAGACAGAAACATTTATATTTCTCTTGAAGAAAGCAGGAAGTTATGGCGTTACGTCTTCCCCAATCCATGGATGAATGTTTGTATTTTACCAATCGTGAAGACATCCTTGCCTGGGTATACCGCCAGGAATGTCTCCAGTGTCATAAAGCCAAGATGGGCAAGCCGGTGGTGAAAGGAAAAGTAAAAATCCGAGCTAAAGAGTACGTCTGCCCGGCCTGCGGATATACTAAAGAGCAGCAGGCGTATGAAGAAAGCCTTAATTTAGAAGCTCAATATACTTGTCCCACGTGTCATAAAACAGGAGAATCCACTGCTCCCTACAAACGGAAAGTGTTCCAGGGCGTGCTATCGTATGTGGTGGAATGCCCGCATTGCGGGGAAAAAATACCTATTACTAAGAAACTCAAGAAGCTGAAATTGAAGAAAGGAAAAGAAAAAGCGGAAGAAGATGTTGATGGGGCGGGATAATTAAAAGTTCTATTTTACTTTTCCATCCTTACCACTTTATCTATCAAGTCCAATTCAAAGTTTCCTTCTTTGGTGATCAACAAAGTTTCATACTTTTTTACTACTTCTGAAAATTTATCTTTCAGTTCTGTAAGCATAACACAGAGATTCCTAAAAGTATCTATCTCTATTTCCAATTCTAATTGCCACGGCCCAACACAGGAGATGATCGCAATGATGTTTGGATGATTTCTACACCAATGAACGATGGAAGGAAGAATTCCCCCGCGAGGGTTATGAAGATAGAGTAACACTTTGTAACTGTCTATTCCTGTTTTATGCAGATTGATAGATGGCTTAAAATAGACAATAACTCCCAATTTTTTCATATCGTGAATGCATTTTTTAATGGTCTTTACATTCATCTTTGTTTTCTGGGCAAGTTCCACAGAGCTTATTCTTGAGTTTAAAGAAAGATATCTCAGGATCTCTCGATATTTTGGAGGTAAGTCTCTCATTAAAGGTTTTTCCTGAAATGAGCTTTGGATCAAATAAGAAGAAGTGTTGAGCAGATATCCTCGGGTATGGTATTCAAAACTAACATTAATGAGAATGGCAGAATCAAGTATAATCTGGCCATGCTGATCCTGCAGCGCATTAAAAAAAGTATTAAACTCATGTGGAGATTTAGCGAGAACACAAAGGACTGCATCATACATTCCCGCGCACTCTGCATACCACCATACTTGGGGATGTTTCCCTACATAATTAAAAAAAGATTTTCGTTGTTCGGAAGATATGGAACGGAGAGAAACCCATAATTTCCAGACGGTTAACCCAAATTTGGAAGGATCTAATAGGCAATAATAGCCGCGAATGATCCCTTTCGCTTCCAATTGATTTAATCTGTACTCCGCCACAGTTCTTGATACTCTCGCTTTTCGGGCTAATTCGCTGATGGGAAATCTGGAATCAAGCTCTATCGTCGATAAAATCTTCCGGTCTACTTTATCAAGCCTTATTTTATTGATTTCATCCATTTTAATATGCCTAATTTACTTTATTTTATTAAAAGTAAAAATATACTTATTTAAATAGGTTACTATTCCCCCTATCA
>CAYIBV010000047.1:0-7833 GCA_964361725.1 uncultured Methanosarcinales archaeon
TAAATTTTCCATTGATGTAATTATATCCCCGGCGCAGGCCTATTTTCCGGAATCCCGCGTTCTCCAGAACTTTTTGAGAAGAAGTATTTGTGATCGTAGCGCTCGCGAATAAGCTGTGCAATCGCAACTTCTCAAACCCATATTGCACTAATGCCCGGACAATCTCCTTGCCATATCCTTTTCCCCATTCTGTTTTGTCTCCAATGAGAAAGAAAATCTCTCCGCGTTTGTCATGCTGATTAATATCATCGATTCCCCCATGCCCTATGGGTTGTTTTTTGCCGCGGATACATACCATAAACCATCGCTCCGAGTGCGGGTCAACGGTTTGAATATCTTTTTGTATGCTGTTGATAGTATGACGATGGCAGCGCAGCACTGTGCTCATCTGCCCCACGATGCTTTTATCGTTAAACCACTTCGTAAGGAGAGGAGCATCACGCCCGCTGGTCTTGCGAAGAGAAATTCTGTAATTCATGTCTTAGAAGGAGAGTCATAGTCTATAAATACCTTTCTCTTTTTCCTGACGTCAGAGCGCAAGATTTATTAGGAGAAAAAAAGTCCTTTCTCCATGCAGAAGCCGTATATCAAAAAATATGGACTGGTTTCAGAATTTACCGTTTATATTGTTGATGGAAAGTATATTCGCACTAATATCGAGGAAGAGTTTACGAACTTTGGTCAGCATTACCGCTTTAGGTTCATTCCCAAGAATGAGTTCTGGATTGATAAAGAATATGGAAGCGACCGGCCTGAAGTTCATTTTTACATTGACCATCTGTTGAAAGAATATCATCTCATGGAGAAAGGATATCATTACAATGTGGCATTAGCCAGAGCAGATGCTAAAGAACAAAGCGAGCGGCGTCGATCGTTGTTGGCAAAACACATTCACGGACCAAAGAAGAAACTGGTTTACAAGATTAAGATCAAGAAATACAGCACTATCCTAGATGTCTGGATAGTTTGCGGAGAACTTGTCAGAGACTTATTTTATATTGACTTTACAGAGGGAGGACATGATTTAGTGTATCCTTTCATTCCCCGGAATGAGATTTGGTTAGATGATGATATTGGTCCGGAAGAACGCAAGTTTGTCCTTCTTCACGAACTTCGTGAACGGAATGTCATGTCGCACAAGATGAAGCTCACAAGGAGAGGTGCACACAGCGTTTCCAATTCTCAGGTATATAATCTTGCACACGCAGAAGCAAGCGAGTTAGAATACTTCTATCGCCGCCATCCTAAAGGAATCGATAAAGCCCTTCGTAAAGAACTAAAGAATTGTATATCATTTTAGATATCAATTAAAAATATACCAATTAAAAAAAGCGAGCCCGATGGGATTTGAACCCACGATCTACAGCTCTCACCAACAGTAAGCTCAAAACGCTGAGCTTTTCGTTGTAGAAGGCTGTCGCCTTATGTTCCCCACGGGAACGCCCGGAAAGCATAGATTTCCCGTGTCCAGACTAGGCTACGGGCTCTTGGTTCCATCAAAGAAGGAGATTCTTTATAAAATTTCTTACTCCTATCACAGATAACTCTACTCTTTTTCCAGTTCTATCTGCTGCCTGCTGGTATCTGTGCGCATATTCCATGCCACCGTCTTTGCGTTATAGCCTGTCTTTTTCAGCACCAGAACATAGTCTTCCCCAAACGAGGCTTTTTCAAATTGTACTATTCCGTTCATTGACGTAAACTTTACATGTTCTGCCACAGATCCCGGAGAGTTATATTCCTCTGCGAGGTATAATGAGATTTCCACATTTTCCAAGGGAATCCATGTTTCTCCATCAACCACTTCCACTACTAGTTGCCTGATGGGAGAAAGAACAACGCTTTGTTTTGTGGTCAGTCCATCGCGGTCATATTCCACGCTCAGTTCACTTTTTTTAAGTTCATATCCCTCTTTTCGTATAGTAAGAGAATATTTTCCATCAGGAAGGCGTTTGAACGAAGCTATTCCCTGCTTATCTGTTTTTGCCGCCCGCTCCGTTCCCTCACTTCCTTCAAGACTTACCACAGCATTTTGCACTCGTTTTCCTTCGGCAAACACTTCTACCTCTACGCTGGTTTTCTTACTTTCAAGGACAACAGTAAGATATTGTGCTCCTTTAAAGTTTGCACTTACAGTTTTTGCATTAGAAGTAAAATACCCCTCTTTTTCTGCTAATATGGTATGTTTTTCTGAGCGTAAGATAACCGTTCTTGTCCCTTTAGATTTTCCGTACTCGCTCGTCTTTCCTTTGTACTCTCCATCCAGATAGACTCTCGCTTCCGGGATAGGCAGTCCATCTTCATCTTGGACAAGGACTGTCATGGTGCTTACTTCTTGTTCTACAACCGTTCCTCCTGTCAGTGATTCACTTTCGTTAAAACAACCTAGTAGAACAATGAAACAGAACAGAACCAAGACAATAGCACCACTTTTTATTCCCATAAATAACACAAAAGAGAAAGCAACTTTTAAATATTTCGTTACTTTAGTTGTGGCAAAGGGCAATTATAACTATTTCCACAACTACTGTTTGAAAGACACAAATTATTATAACCTAGGGTCTTTCATTACTTCCCAGACTACGATGGGAGAAGTGATCTTTTACGAACAAAGGCAGGTATCCCCCCAAGGGCTGCGGAAAGGATACCGTCCTTCTTCGGAACAAATCTGCCGGTACTTCTTCCAGGAGGAATACACGCGTCTCTTTGCATTTACTCCCAGCACAATTCCTGTTCCGGAACCAGTTATCCTGTTGTATCCCGGCTGCGGAGTCGATATTATCACTCCACTGCTTTACGTTGAAAAGCTGTTTCCTTCCGTGAGAACAGCGTTTTTCATGTTTAATGATAAAGAATATTGTCTTGACCTTATTAAAACCATTTTAGATGACATGGGCATTTCTTTTGAAGAAAAGAAGAACGCCCTGCGTTTTTACTGGGGAGAAACGCTGGTTACGCTGACGTTTTGGCAGGGAGATATATTTGAATTGCTGGATACCCTGCCCGCTTTTACTGTCTACTTTGAACGGGCGTTTAGGATTATGAAAGATGCTGATCTTTGGTATGAACAGAAAATTTTTAAATTGCTTCCCGCAGGCGGGATTTTGATTAGCGATTCCGGATTTCAGCACGTTACGTTGGAGAAATTACCTATTGATCAGAAATTAAGTGCCTATGGGGAGATGGTGGTGGGGAGAAAGAAATAAAGAAAAAAATAAAATAATTATTGATTGGGTAAGCACAGGGTAGCCCGGTGAACGCCTCCCGCGTAATCCTGATAAAGACCACCAATGTAACGAACACTTAGATCATTGACCACTGCTTCTTGCCCCTCTCGTAAACGCTCGGAAGCCTGTCCATCAACGTTGACGATGACCCAAGTTTCCGATTGTACCACCCCAATCGCTTGAAGATTTACATCTTTACCTGGGCCCCCTTCCAACGCTGCCCATCTTTTTGTCTCTCCTTCTAAAAGTTCCATCAGTTCACCACACCACAATCCACGACCACTTACAGAAGTGCTTCCATCTTTGAAGTGTAATGAAGCCCCTTTATGGTTAACATCAAGTGCGCCGTCTCCATCAAAATCCACTCGAATGGGAGAATTATCCTTCTTAGGGGTGGTCATTTTTGCTTTGTATGTTTTACCTTCAAAACGGAGGTTCGCTTCTCCTTGCGGATCTAATGCGGCATCATACGTTTCTCCACTACTCCAAATTTTGAAACGAATTTTTGGGTTTTGCTTTCGTATATCATCTGCACTTTGATATTCTAAAATCTCTCCAACTGAGGAACGAAGATTTTGATTACTGGTAGTGGGAAGAATAAAAGCATCTCCTTTACGTATATCTTTTTTTGTCGCCACCGCCTGTCCCGCTAATGCCTCAGAACTCCCCTCTGATGTACTTCCCGGCGGAGCACAGGAAGCTACTATCATCATAGTTGCTAATAAACCCACCATTATCATCAATTTTCTCATCATATCCACCTCATTTAATCTATTTTCCAGAGAGAGAGAGAGAGAACTATCTTTAAATAATTTTAGCACCCCCCCCCGTCGTAAAAAGAAGAAAAAAGTTACTGTGGCAAACTTTCCGATGGTCAAATCACACCATTTGCTTAATTATCTCTAATGAATGCTTCTGAGTATCATATTTAACGTTTCCGGTTACGCCGTGCTCCTGCGCCGCTTCTAACATTTCTCGCACTGAAATATTGCTTATTTCCGCAGCTTCCCGCAGGCTGACCTTTCCTTCCCGGTAAAGCTGAATGGCATATCCTAATAACCCCAACTGCAATAATTGCCGTAATGATGTTGATTCATCAACTCCTTCTTTTTTAGTCCTATATTTAATGCCTTTCAATAATGAGGAAGGCAGCCGTGTGGTTTTGGCAATTGTTTCCATTTTAATCAACCTCCTGTAAAGACAATTCATATTCTTCCATGCTGATATAAGGTTTAAGATGATGCAGCATTGTACGGGCTTCCTCAGGTTTAATCTTTTTCCTTTTATATAATAAAACAAGTAGGGAAGCGGGAGTCACAGCTTTTTTATTCAGGAGATGCAATATTTTCAAAAACTTTTGGTCATCACTGGAAATAAGGTCATAGGAGGTTTGGGAACTTAATCTATATAAGTCCTGTTCTCCCGCGTGAATATTCAGCTGGCGGATTTCATGTTCCACCTCTGGTTCGCCGCGGGTGGTGGGATGTACTTTTATTTTCTTCCTGACGATATTCCTTTCGATAATCGTGGCATCGGGCTTTCCATGAGCATGATCTATGCTTTCTTCTTTCACTTTAGGAGGTATAAGCACGGTAAAATTATTCACCACCACTTCTTTTAATCCCGCCTTGGTTAGCTTAATGAGGCTGTCCGTGTCGGCTAAGATAGTTGTCATACGATATCAAATAATGTACACATTTAAATACTTTGCGGTGGAAAAGGCGATGGAGAAAGTCATACGGCTATGGCGAGATGATCATAGGAAAGAAAAATAAAAGAAAAAGAAAATTTTCTATTTCGTACAGATTAAAGAATCTACTCGCATCACTTGTTGAACGTCTCCCAAGTAAGGTTCTACAGCGTTATTATTGTCGACAGTAACTTGTGAACAAGGGGAAGCTGGATGAAAGAACGCACAGTCCACCCAGTAACTGTTACTATCTATATATTGATGTTGTCCAGAACAGCTTCTATCATTCGTTGTGAAATACCTATCTTCTCTCGACCATTCTGCAGCAAAACATCCTTTATACCCTAAATCTTTACACAGTTCTTTTCCGGATAGAGCCGTTGCCCATTGGTCATTTCCTCGGTTAGGGAAGAAACTCCATAATCTCGCATTATCCACAAAGACCAAATTTTGTCCTCCTGCCGCCCGTACCGCCTCTCCGGCTAGAGCAGATTCATCATCCGCAGGGCGCGGCGCACAGGCAATAACAACTAAACTTAAAGCCAGTAAACCAATTATAAAGGCTATTTTTTTCATTATTTTCACCTCACTTTAATTTTCTTTCTTTTAAGAGAGAGAGAAAGAGCCAGAGTATAAAAATTTGCGTTACCCCCCCCACTCATAAAAGAAGTCTTTTTCCAGTTAAAAATCGCCCAAATTATCCCAAAAGTTTATAAATGATTAATGAATAATTAACCATGAATGATCATTACTATCAGTAAAGGCCAACAAATTACCATACCTGCTAGTATGCGGGAGATGCTTGGACTAAATATAGGCAGCAAAGTGGACATGGATTATGAGGACGGAAAAATAGTTATTAGACCCGTGGGCGAGGAATTAGAAGAATTCTTTAAACTGGCTAAAAAGTGGAAGCCAAAGCACGACCTCACTGCCGAACAGATGGACAAAATAAATGAGCAGATGTTCCGATGAAATTCATTGATGCCAATATTATTGCCTATGCCAGTTATACTAACGAACACCAGAACCATTGTCAAGATATCCTTCGGAGTGAACATAATGTCACTGACACGATGGTTCTGGCAGAGGCTTTTAATATTATTGAGTTACAGGTTAATCGTCAGGCTGCCATGATCACCATCAGAAGCATTTTGCGGTCAAGCATGGAAATAGTTAATATAGATGTAAATGCTCTGTTTGAAGCGTTAAGGAAAGCAGAGCAGTATAAACAGTTAAAATTCTTGGATTTAATTCACTTTACTGTTGCTTCTTTAAAAAGTTGTGACCAGATGATTAGTTACGACAAAGATTTTGATAACTTGGAAATTGCCCGAGTGGAATAATTGAGATAAGCGTTTCAGCAGGTTCCCTTGGAAAGATTTCCTGTAGATCGATGGTTAAGTGTGTATAGAGAGATGATAATGAGAAAAAAATAAAGAAAAAAATAATTTTCTATTTAGTACAGATTAAAGATTGGACAACCATGTTTTGACGATAATCACCCAACTGCGGTTCTACACTCCCTGGATTATTATCCTGTAAGCATGGATTACCAGCAGAAACGATAGTACAGCTATCTAAATAAGTAGTGGTATCTAAATATTGAAATTCCCCTGCACATCTCCCATCATTACCAGCAAGGTAAGATTTTTCGTTCCTCCATTCTGCAGCAAAACATCCTTTATACCCTAAATCTTTACACAGTTCTTTTCCGGATAGAGCCGTTGCCCATTGGTCATTTCCTCGGTTAGGGAAGAAACTCCATAATCTCGCATTATCCACAAAGACCAAATTTTGTCCTCCTGCCGCCCGTACCGCCTCTCCGGCTAGAGCAGATTCATCATCCGCAGGGCGCGGCGCACAGGCAATAACAACTAAACTTAAAGCCAGTAAACCAATTATAAAGGCTATTTTTTTCATTATTTTCACCTCACTTTAATTTTCTTTCTTTTAAGAGAGAGAGAAAGAGCCAGAGTATAAAAATTTGCGTTACCCCCCCCCCACTCGTAAAAAACTAATCCAAAAACTCTCCTCTCTTGATCTTCTCCGGCAAATATTTCTCAGAAATAAATGTAATCCCCCGGGAAGACAACGCTTGGATTTCTACTTTAGCGCCAAATTCTTTCATCATTTTAAACTGCCGCTGCCAGTCTTTATTTTTGACAAACCATTCGTAATTCTGCATCTGCTTCAGCCGGGACGTATCTTGGTCTGTCAATTTGATAAGGTGTTTCTTTAAATCGTAATTGATAATGTCATCACAGGTCACTCCCAGAAATTTAACAGTGGGAATGGCCATCTCTTCCGCCATGTGCGCCAGACTGATGGAACCATACTTGATAACGGAGTAAATATACCATCCCCAAGGATCACAGTCTGCTAACACATAAATAGGCAAGTGATGTTCAGCACTTAATCGTTGCAGTAATCGTCTGATTCCTCTCGTTGTCTGCCCCTGCGAGCTCATAATGATGCAGTGCTGCTTCTCCCAGAAGCGGTCTTCATGCAGACGTTCCCATACTGCGGCTTTTTCCATATAAAGAACGTACTTCGCTTCTACTTTCTTAAACGTAATATTTTCCACATTGCTGGGGATGCTCCACCCGCCTGAACCAAGCTTGGACCAATCAATGGTATCGCCAACGTCTTCTACGACGACTTTTCCCGCGACGCTTCCCATTTTGTTTGCATTGACATGCAACTGCTCCCGGGCAAAGCCCGTAATTAATTCTAAATCTTCAATGGCTTTATCGGATTCTTTCTGATCATCAACGACATTGGTTTTAGTGTTGGGTATCGTCCGTTTCGCCATATAGAATACATCCCGAAGGCTGGCATGCTTGGCCACATCCAGCAGGCTTTTACAGATGGCCGCTACCTCTACTGTCTGTAAAAACTTCTTGGCATGCGCTA
>CAYIBV010000047.1:7843-9750 GCA_964361725.1 uncultured Methanosarcinales archaeon
CGCTACGTTAAAGAAAAAGCGTTCTGCGGTCTTGTCTCCCAACTGGAGAGTTTTAGACTCTTTATCATACTGGACATTGCTAAGACCACGAACGGCCACTTCAATCTTGGGATTTTTTCCTTTGTTGATATCCTGTACAATATCTTTCCCTAGGTTTACTAAGTGCTGTTTCACAGAACTGTTTTGTTTTCTCTCCTCATTCAGTTTCAGTTGTGTACTCATGTTAATCTTCATCCTCGTTTCGTGCTGCTAATTTTGTTTCTTCTTCTACTTCTCCTTTGAGAGATACCATCTGATGGATGGCCTGTTGAATGGATTCTTTCTTGATCATCTCCTGTAATTTCTTCACCAGTGCTTCTTTTGACTCCCCGGTAAGGCGGGCAAGAGCATCGGCCACTTCCGGAATGTATCGTTCAAAGAGATTTGCCCGTTCCAGCTGTCCCTGCACACGTACTTTCTTATTCACATACGTTTGCAGTTTCCGTCCCACTTCCTGAAGAGCTAACTTAATCTCTTTAATGATTTCGGGGTAATGAGTCAGTGCTTCTTTTGACTCTGAAGTAAAAGGCACCCACACCGATGCGATGTGAAGAAGCATAGTTACCGGCCCACTCGGCAATGAACCATTACTCTGCTGTAACCCATAAGGCTTCCACGCCGTTGTCGTCACAGATTTCGTAAAGGCACATGCTCCCTGCTGATATAACAAAGGCACTCTGTTGGCAAATCGTAACAGACTCACTAATTCTTCTTTAGGCTGTTCTCCTCCGTAGGCGATGCCCACTTCAATCTGGAAGGGATTTCCCCGATAGACAAAAGGAGGGCGAGTCACAGCACAATAAAACTCCGCATTGATCTCTTTCTTTAAACTTTTCTCGATGAGTTCCGCACCAATGGGGCTTAAACAGTTTGTTGGTGGAGCCATGATTTTAGTTTCTTGAATTCCTTTGTACATTTGTTCAGCCATTTCCCTGGTCACATTTTTGGGTTTGGTATTGGGAAGAAGTCTGGCATTAGCGCAGATTTCTTTTGCCGTGCCTGGTCCTACCCGAGAGAATTCTGTCGTTAAGAATTGCTGCAATGTTCTTGTCTCCGTCATTTCCATCATTTTAATGAGGCGGCCTAATTCCACTCCATAAGGATGGGGCTGAATCTCCTGTGCTTCCGGCGGCAATTCATTGCTCACGCGCGGGTACATCGCTTGTTGGGCTTCCGGATTGGTAAAAATGAATGTGGTATGGGGATTGATAATGGCAGTTTGTTTGAGGTACTCGTCAACTGATTGCCGTCCTTTGAGGTATTCCCCCTCCATATCGATCTCCACGCGTATCCCATGATCTTTCCCCTCCCATTCTACTTCTTTTTCTTCAATGATGTCAGGGTTATTGGTCTGCGTATTAATTTTTAATTTAAACTGATGTGCCGGTTCTCCTTTTCCGATGGTAGAGAGAATTGTGGCCGGCTTGCCTGTGGTTAATTGCCCATAAAGTACAGCGGCAGAGATGCCGATACCTTGCTGCCCTCGCGTTTGCGATAACTTGTGGAACTTACTTCCATAGAGAAGCTTAGCAAAAATTTTAGGAATTTGTTTTCGCACAATGCCCGGGCCATTATCCTCAATGATGACGCGATAACGTTTTTCTTCCAGTTTGATCAACTCAATGTTAATTTCCGGAAGAATGCGTGCTTCCTCACAGGCATCCAGAGAATTATCTACTGCTTCCTTGACTGCAGTGAGCAAAGATTTACGGGGATTATCAAAACCCAATAGATGGCGGTTCTTCTCAAAGAATTCCGCGATGCTGATATCCCGCTGCTTCTTTGCTAATTCTTCCGCAGTCTTTTGCATGCGTTAGAACAAAAGTAAAAGGTTTATAAGGGTTGTGGTATCTAGGGCTTGTCCAGAA
>CAYIBV010000048.1:0-9650 GCA_964361725.1 uncultured Methanosarcinales archaeon
AAAATCTTAAAAAGAAAGACAAAGCTTTCGTAGATATCATAAAGAATGCAATCATTCTTTATGGTCAAAACAAATATGTGGAGATACTGAAAAACATTCAAAAATGGTAACGCCATTTTTGGTATGCCAAAAATCGGAGATTTTTAAGCATGTCACAAGCTTCTAAGCACGTGGAATGGTGTTTGAATAAAGCCAAAAAAGAGATTGAAGAATGTAGAAAACTTGGTAAAAGACCAAAACATAGAGGATTATTGAAAGTAAATTCCAGTACAGAAGGAGCAAGAAAGCATCTTGCTAAAGCAGAGCATGATTTTGAGGGTATAACAAGATTCAAAGAAATTGGATTTTCCGATTGGTCAATGTCTGCCGGGTTTTATTGCATTTATCATAATTTCCTCGCCATTGCAGCTAAGTTTGGATACGAGTCCTCAAACCAAACTTGCACCATTGCTTTGATGCGTTTTCTCAAAGAAACAGGCAAAATAGATCTTGACGAGAAATTCATTGAACATTTGGAATATGAAGAAATGGAAGAGAGTACAGAACATAGCGTCATTGAACTGAGAGAAGATTATACTTACGGCGTACAAATCTCTGTTAAAGATGAAACAAAGATCAATGAACTTAGGAGAATTTGCAAAGAACTTATCGAGATCACAAAACAGATAATCTACAATTAAAATTACTAACTGCCCCCAACTCCACACTTTAGTCTGCTTCGCAGGAGATTACTTAAAAAAGGCGCTGAATTTTTTTTGGCTAACTGTTTCTTTCCCCACTAGTCAACACCAGTTGTCCAGTACCCCACAGGCTGAGGATGCAAAATCTTTGGGAAAGAAACAGTTAAATCCAATAGGATGTCTACGCTTAATCGTGTCTGTTCTGAAGAAACCACTGCAATTGCCGTGTTAGAGAATAGAGCGCCGCAACGCCGGAACTGAGAGAGATTATGGTAAGTGGCAGAAGTGTTTTTGCCAACAATGGGGGAGCGGCAAGGGCGCAGAGAATAATGGTCAGGGTTCTGGTGAAAAGGATAGGGGCCTGAAAGCGGGAAGTAGCGTACACTATCAGGCTGAGGGTATATAATCCTGCCAGAATGGACAAAAAGTAATCACTAACAAACCAGCTGATTTTAAGTAGGATAAAGATTGTGACAATACTATCAGCGGTGAAATCAAACCATTTACCAGATACTGTAGGAGAAGTCTGTCGGGCGAGAACACCATCAAAAGCATCAGCGAGAAGGTGGAAGAAAGCGAAGAGGAGGAAGAGATAATATTTTTCAAAGAGAAAATAGACTGCTGCTATTCCTGTAACGAGAGAGAGAAAAGTCATGATGTTGGCAGTGAGTCCGCAGTGTATCAAGAAGCGGCCGATGGAGGCAAGATTCTTGCTGCGGTACTGCTGGAATCGTTCCATTGCTTTCTTTGTCATTATAGACATAAATGTACGCAAAATATATAAAATAACACTATAAAAATGTTGGTATGGTATTATATGATGCAGAAGTCATGAAGGCGATCGCGAAGATTAAAGAGACGAAGGCAAAAATTGTTTGTATTCAATTGCCGGATGGGATGAAGCCCTATGCTAAAGACATCACTGATAAGATTGAGTTAGAAACAAAAGTACGAGTGTTGATTTGGCTAGGAAGCAATTTTGGAGCATGCGATATTCCTTTGGGACTAAACAGGATGGGGGTGGATTTGCTGATCAGCTGGGGGCATAATCCTTTTCATAAGAAAGAGGGGTGGTGAATTTTCAACCGTAAGATTAATAAAATAAAGACTATTTGAAGAGACTATGACACGAGTATTTCATGTGATTATTGAACAGGATGAAGATGGTGGTTACATAGGTAAAGTTCCGGAGCTGCGCGGCTGTCTTAGTCAAGGGGATACGCTGGATGAATTGATGGCCAATATACGAGAAGCAATTGAACTTTGCTTGGAAGTACAACAAGATGAGAACTCATTAGTGTCGGAAGAACAAATTAAGTTTGTGGGAGTTCAGGAAATAACTATATCATGAAACTACCACTTTTGTCTTCCAAAGAGATCTGTAAGTTTTTGGAAAAAGATGGTTTTGAATGTATTTGACAAAAAGGAAGCCATTGTTTTTACCGCCATCCTGATGGAAGAACGACGGTTGTACCAATACATTCAAACACAGATATTAAGCGTGGTCTATTGAAGGCTATACTGGCTGAAATTCAAATGAGCAGGGAAGATTTTTTTAATAAATTTAAATAGGTTACAATATGCAAGCCCTCTTTTTAGATGCCCCATATGCAGGAAACGTGGAATTATGTCCAGAAATCTTGCAGTATCTCAAGAAGAAACAGTACACGACTGTGGCACTCTATGCTTCTGTGCAGTTTGTGAATCAATTAGAAAGAGTGAGAGAACAGTTGGTGGACGTAGGAATAACTGTCGTTACATCCAAAGCTGATCGCACCCATGTTTCTAGTCAATTACTTGGTTGTGATAATTATCATGACTCGTTGAACTTAGATAAAAATAAGGATAGTGCTTTAGATGCCTATCTCTATGTTGGGGATGGAAAGTTTCATCCGTTAGCTTTAGTGTATGCGCAGAAAGATCAAGAGACGATGAAAGAAATAGTGTGCAATGATCCCATTCAGAAAGCAATGAGTGTAATGAGTGTTGCTGATATAAAGACGATTCTTCTCAAATATCGCGGCTCGTTAATTACGTTTTTATCAGCTCAAACCGTGGGGGTAATTGTCACCATTAAGCCTGGGCAGGAACAATTTCGGCCTGGTCTGATGTTGGAGAAAAAATATCCCTATAAGACATTTTATTATTTTATTGACAATGTGGTATCATTTGACCAGCTAGAAAATTTTAATTTTATTGAAGTGTGGGTGAATACTGCCTGTCCCCGAGTGGGATTTGACGACCAGGAGAAATTTGTAAGAGGAGTGGTCAATCTGAATGATGCTTTGCAGGCAGCAGAGATTCTGGGAAAAGAGAGTGTGATGATGTCATTAAAGTAGGCGTTTTCCGACGGGGAAAAAGAAAGGTTTAAATACTACAAAAATTTCATTTTCCTATCAAAAAAGAGGAGGGTTATACAATGGCAGAATTAGTAGCAAAAGTTGGTGTGAAGAAAGCAAAAGGCTACCTTTATTTCCTTGACAAGAATGGAAACGTAGCTCGTGCTGCAATGAGTAGAGCAGGGCGAACCAAAGGAAAAGCGAAGATAGAAGTAGTAGCTAAAGTAGGTGTGAAGAGAAAACCAGGATTCCTTTACTTCATTGACGGTAATGGAAATGTGTGCTGCGCGAAAATGGCTCGCGGACGAAAAGCGGGCAAGAAAAAAGCTGTAAAGAAAGCAGTGAAGAAAAAAGTTGCTCAAAAAGTAGCACGTAAAAAGAAGAAATAAACGCTTTTCTTTTTTTTTCTTTTTCTTGCTTCTTCATTTTCTATAATTTTATAAAGCATGCGTGGTTCAAAGTGGTTATGGGTGATGTTTCTCCTGAAAATCGGCTAAACGAACTTTCTGCACAGGAATGGCTGAAATTTACAAAGACGTGGTTCATCCATAACCCTCCGCCACGGAAAAAGAACGAGAAGCTCCATCCAGCAAAATATCCAGAAGGGATGATTGAGGGGTTTATACGATTTTTTACCAAAGAAGGACAGGTGGTGTTTGATCCGTTTCTGGGGACGGGAAGTACGTTGGTGGCCTGTCATACCGCTGGAAGGAATGGTATTGGGATAGAATTGCAGAAGAAGTATGCAGATATTGCCCATACCCGGGTCAAAGAGCTGGAAGCACAGTTAAAATTAACTTCTGAAAGGAGCAAGGCAATTTGTAAACAAGTGGTGCTGCAAGGCAATAGCGCGGAGGTGGAGAAGTTATGGAATACATATTCCCTGCCTTTGGTTGATTTTGTTATTACTTCCCCTCCCTACGGGCCGATGTTGAATAAGAAAGGTCTGGCGGCACAGGAACGGGAAGAGGAAGGGTTGGATGTGAAATATAGCGATGATCCTGCGGATTTAGGGAATGCTTCTAGTTATGAGGATTTCTTACAGAGGTTAGTAACTATTTTTGTAAAGATGAAACCAACAATCAAAGAGGGGGGCTATCTGGTGGTTATTCTGCAGAATTACATGGATAAAGGAGATTATAAAACATTAGCGTGGGATTTTGCGAAAGAAATGACCAAGCATTATCAATTACGGGGGGAGAGGATGTGGTTACAGGATAACAAGACATTATATCCTTATGGATATAGATATAGTTTTGTGCCCAATGTGCATCATCATTATTGTTTGGTGTTTAAAAAGAAAGGCGATAGTCATGAAAATAATTTACTCTGATCATGCTCATAGAAGGATGAAACAAAGAGGGATTACAGAATTACATATAGAGCACATCCTTGCCTATCCCTCCTACATAAAAAAGTCTTTTGAAGAAAGAAAAGAGGCGGTTGGTGTTGTCCAAGACCGTACGATCAAAGTAGTGTTTTTTGAGACAGAAAATTATATAAAGGTCATTACTATAATTTAACTAAAATGAAATTTGAATACGATAAGGACGTGGACGCTGCTTATATTTACTTAAAATATCCTGTTAAAGAGGGCGAGGCTAAGAAAACAATTCAGCTTAATGATAATATAATTTTAGATTTTGATGAACAGGATAAGCTTCTTGGTGTGGAAATATTGGATGCCAGTAAAGTATTAAAGAAAGAAGTTCTGGCTGAAGCACTGGCGGCGTAGTGAGTATTCTTAAAAGAAAATTTACTTTCCTGTTTCAGCGCCCTGAAAGCTGTACCAGATGCTCACTGGTTTTTTGTCCGGACCCCACTCATATGATGGACCAGGGATCGTTCGTGTGTGTGTATGAATAATTGCATCTCCAACGGTACTGGCATCAGGAGTTTTTTCAATGAGTCTCTCCCAGACCGGTAACTGTTCCACATAAAACTCTTCTTTTCGCAAGTCAGAACCAATCATAATACTCACGTACCGTATTTCGCGAGGGTTGTTCTGGCAGATGAGGAGATTCTGCTCGCGGAGTTGGCGGAGACGAGCCATGCCAATCGATTGACTTACTCGACCAGTGGCAAGGTGATGAACAAGTTCTGTTACCCGTCCCGTCGGGGAGAGTTTAAAGATTTCGTCGAGGAGGAGATAATTTAAACCCCAAAGTTCGTTTCTGACCGGTTCTACCTCTCCAGCTTTGTATGCTTGATACTCTGCTGGGAGAGGATATTCTTGTGCGGCATTTATAACCCATTTTTTATACGCCTCTGGGTCTACTTTACCAGTTTTCCAATTATCCATTTTGGAAGAAAGTCTGTTAATTCTGCAGATCGTATTTCTCCTCGTGCCGGTTCATCTGGTAAACTATGAATGAGATCCCACTCTGCTGCACCAAAAGCAGCTTTTAGTATGTTGTCCATTATGAACCTGAAAAAGAGGGTATTATATATAATTTATTATTATATTTTGTTCCACAAACTTCGTTAGGGGAAAAAAGATACCCCCCAGTCGTTTCTGATGTCTAAATGTTTTTGGGAACGCTTTTATAGTCCAGTATACCTATCGTTGAGAATGGAAACTTCCCCTGGCGTTTTGGAATATAGTGTTTCTCCGGCACTTCTGGCTTTATTCCACCAGCAAGCCACTCAGAAAATCCAATCTGAGGGATGGGCAAAGCAGGGGAGAAATGTTGATGTTAAAATCCAGAATTTTGTGCGGTGCTGGACGACGGAAGAGGCGTTTAAGCAAATCCTGATGCAGTGTGGCATCTGGTTTCGTTATCGGGGATTGTATTTTGGCGATGCCAAAGGGGCAGGAGCAGATTTTACCGTGCGCATAGAAAGGAAAGAAGTAACGATTGGATTGCGCAGTGTGCTGCTAGATTCTATACAGAAATGGAATTCTATTCCTTATCCGGATGATCGTTTTCGCGATGAAAAAGAGACTATTGCGGAGTATCATGTCTTGTGTTCTGAGGAACAGGGTAGAGTAATATTTATAGGGATGATTTCCAAAGAGGAATTACTTTCAGCTTTGCAGGCATCGGAGCGGAAATATAGTGCAAAAAACCAAGAATATTTTCGTACTATTCCTTTAGAGCAGTTTACATTGTCAGAATTAATAAGTCTCATCGCAAGAATGGAGCGGGTTTAGATTCAGGGTTCTTCTTTAAATCCATACTTTCCTTTCATGGGAACGAAGACAAATGGGCCGAGAAATTCCAGTTCTAGATGTCCGTTTACTTTTGTTCCTTTGACCATGGTCTGGCTGCGCAGATCACCGACAGGAGCGATGACGATGCCGTTTTCGTTGAGCTGGTCGATAATGGGTTGGGGAATAGTGGGACAGGCGGCAGTGATGATGATTTTATCAAATGGCGCTTCTGTGGGAAAGCCTTCACTGCCATCTGCTTCGTACACGTTCACGTTAGTGAGCTGAAGAGTCTGGAGATTATGTTTTGCTATCTGGACTAATTCTGGAATAACTTCTAGTGTGATAAGAATTCCCTGAGGGCCAATGAGTTTTGAAATGATAGAGGCTTGATAGCCAGCCCCAGCTCCTACTTCCAAGACTTTTTCTCCGGGCTGGAGATCAATGGTCTGAAGCATAAGCATAATAGTGGTGGGTTGGGAGATGGATTGTTTGCGAATGGTGGGAAGGGGAACGTCGTCATACGCGTGAGGTTGTAATTGAACGGAAACAAAGAGTTCTCGAGGTATTTCGGCGAAAGCATGGAGGATTCGTTCGTCCATGCCGGAGGATTGCCAGAACGATAACAGCTCTTGTTTAGTCATGTGGAGAAGAAAGTGAACGGAACTTAAATACCTTACGATACCATTTTATGCTTTTTTGAGAATAGTGACGGTTCCAGTGGTGGCGTTGACTTCTATCCAATCACCATCTTTAAGAAGTTTTGTCCCATATTTTGTTCCGATAACGGCAGGAATTTTTAATTCTCTGGAGATCACTGCGGCATGAGATAATATTCCCCCTTCATCCGAAACGATGGCCAAGACTTTTCGTAATGATGGTACAAAATCAGGAGTTGTAGAGTTACAGACAAGTATATCTCCCTGTTTGATTTTTGCTAACTCTGCTAAGTCTGTTACCACACAGGTTCTTCCCTGCACTTTCCCAGGATAGGCGGGACTGCCTTTTACTTCCGTTCCATTGGTGTTGAATACAATAATATTTCTGCTGAGTTCATCTAATTCTTTGCCTACAACGATTCCCGATGTTGCGGGAGGAAGATAAGCAAATCCTTGCTTTCTGTGCTGAATAATAGATATATCGCATGTTTTGTTATCATTCAAATAAGAAATAATCTCCGGCGGAGTAAGATACATGATTTCTGTATATTCCACACTAATTCGTGCAGCGATTTCCTGCAATAATAATTGGAGGTAGATCCCTCCCTGAAATAATCGTTCCGACCTGAAACTACGAAAAAAGATTGCTTCCTGCGCGCTTTCGATGAGATTGACAATCTTTGTATCATATTTATATTTTGCAAGGAGCAAATGATATTTTTTCACTTTCTCTTGATAGTGGTCTTGTTCATCTCGTAACTCTTTTTCTGGTGAGGAGAGAATTTTAATAGAAGTGAAGTAGTCTTCATTGGTTAAGAACGAGAGGTCATATTTGTTATTTACCAGCCAGCCGAACGATTCTGCGTGTTTATCGAGATCTTGTATGATGTCTTTTCCCTGTTTGTATCGGATTGCCAGTTTTAATAGATTCTCATGTTCCAACGCAGCGGTTCCTTTCTTGATGGGATCAGTAGCGATGCTGTATTCCTCTGGGGTGATCTGTTTTGATAATTCCTGTTCAAAGTAAGGCTCCAATCCTAAATGGAAGAAGATGAATGAATCCCATTTGAGGATTGAGTCTACGTATTCCTGCAGGGTCTCAATGAGCTGAACATTACTGTGTGCAGACCAATCTTTTTCTTTGCCAATCTTTTTCCATAAAGTGAGATGTTCTTTATATTGAATGTATGCTAAAGCAGAAATTTTTAGCAAATAGAGTGGATCTTGGTTAAACCACAGGATAGATTTCTTAAGGTATTCGCTCCATTCGTTACGTTCTGTAATGACATTGTGGTTGATGTGGCCAATGGGGCCTTTCAAGGGCTGAGTGTAGTGGAAAACGGAAAATATAGGGTTGATCACTCCTGTGGTCCATAACCAAACGTAAAAAGGCGTGCGTTTGCGTACATGGAAGTAATGCCATCGTAGTGCGGAGAGATTTTCGTAAGTCATAGTTTTATCTTAGAAAACGAAGCGATTTAAGAATTTGTTGATGTTTTCTTCTTAGGTCGTCTCAATTTAAGTTCAGGCAGCACTGCTTGGATATGCTTAAAATCTTGGTCTAGTGTGTGCACTGCGAGAGAACGATTGACTGCCATAATTATGTCTTTTGTTACTCACACTTTTAAACACGCGGAATTCCACCACTCTAATGAGTGGTGGTTTACTTCGTCAACCACTTACTGATTTGTGGAATTCCGGTGCATGAAGGGGTAGTTTCCTCTTCAGCACAGAAAGACAACGGTCTTTCTTGTGTGCTCAAAATGGGCTGGCGGTGCATGAAATGAAACGACGATTTCATTTCAGCACGGGAAATGTGAATAATATCACATTTCTGTGCAGAAATACAATCTCAGTTGTATTTCTTGCACAGAAAATTGATAGTTTTCAATTTTCTTGTGAGCGAAGCGAACATGCCACCGGTCTATTGACCGGTGGTCCGCCAGCCTCATTTTGACAAGTGTTCAGTAGTAATGAACAAAAGTATGCATTGTGAATGCAAAGCTTTATATATTACCAATGCACACTTCTACGATATATGTTGCTCAAAGAAACTATTCAGGCCATTGTACAGCTACAACGAGGAGAATTAGAGAAGAGAGATGCGGGTATAAAGAGGGAAACCCTTTCCGAGATAGATTTCAAGTCGCCCCATGCCATTATCCTTTCCGGAATAAGACGATGTGGTAAGAGCACACTCCTTCGACAATTAATGGAAAAACAGGATAAACAGTGGTATTATCTTAATTTTGAAGATCCCCGCCTGATTAATTTTGGCTTAGATGATTTTGAGAAGCTGGAGCAGGTATTTGAAGAAGAATGGGGAGAAGGAAATGATTTCTTCTTTGATGAAATTCAAAATATACCTCATTGGGAGAGATACATTCGTCAGTTGCTTGATGCAGGGAAAAAAGCAGCCATTACCGGCTCTAATGCTTCTTTGTTAAGCCGAGAATTGGGTACCCGGCTAACTGGCAGGCATTTAACCTATGAAATTTTTCCTTTTTCGTACAAAGAGATGCTGCAATTCACTAAACAAAAAGAGAAAATCAGTTCATTCCAGGAATATTTTGAACGGGGGGGATTCCCTGAATTCTTGCGGTATCAAAATGTGGCGATGCTGCAAGAATTATTCGAAGACATACTTACTCGCGATATCATAGTTCGTCATGGTCTTAAAGAGAGTAAAACTATAAAAGAACTAGCGATATACTTACTGACCAATTCTGGAAAAGAATTTTCATATAACCAACTTGCCAAAGTATTTAGGCTGGATCAACTAACACCATCGTATCGTACATTTCCCATTTGGAAGATAGCT
>CAYIBV010000049.1:0-9263 GCA_964361725.1 uncultured Methanosarcinales archaeon
TTGGAGAGTGTGCCCTTTGTTTTCCGGCAGATTTGGCGCAATTCCGCGATAGATTCAACCATGCGCTGGGTTTTGAAGATTGGTTTAAATAGGTTACGGATTTAGGTTCGCTAAAGAGAAGTGCTGTGTTTAATTCTTTCACCACTTAGAAAATTTCCTTGCTTTGCTAATCTCTAAGAACTTTGAGTTGGCACTTCATTTTATGGACGGGGGGACAATCTTTTACAACTTTGAATTCTTCCACATGATCTCAAAATATGCTCTAAAACTATTCGCTAATTCCATATCTCGTAATACAAAAGCGATAGGATTCTTCAAAACCATAACAAACAAAACTGCTTCTGGGAAAATATCAATCCAATTAGGGCTAACTAATTTATTTGGCAAATAACGCACTTCGGTCAATTTCATTTTTGCCCTTAATTTGCCATATTCTCGAGAGTCTGCATTATAAATTATTTTCATCTTAATTTTTTTCTGAATTCTTCTCTTATGAAAATCCAAAAACCAACCTTCCCACTTAACATTAGCAATTTTGGGTGCGCCCAATACCATAAACGTATCTCCTGCTTTAAACGTCATCATTAATTCTTCTCTTATTGCTTTTACTCCCTGAAACCCCTCATACATTTCTGCAATTCTCTTTTTAGAAACAGAAGCTTTTTGCATCATTAACTGTGGCAATAACTCTGTAACCACATCATTCTTGGTCTTACCTAACTCTTTCTCTTTCTTTTCAATGTATTCCAATATCATGTGCGGGTCATTATCCATAAAATATTTTGTTCCATCTTTTGTAATATAACCTACCAGGCCTTTCTCAATTAATTTATCAAGAATATCATACATCTTAGACTTTGAAACTTTACTTTCTTTGCCAATAGGCCCAATAGTGGATTCTCCAATCTTATTGAGTGCTAAATATACTTTAATTTCCCCTTTGGTCAAACCCAATTTCTCAAGTAACAATTCGTTCATAACCGCTAAAAGGCATCTCTTGTTTATTAACTTTTCTCATGGTAACCCCCTTTGGGGGAGACAAGTTTTATATAATCCCTAATAACCACTGATGAATAACAACCTGAAATGGGTATTAGAAAATGACTGAAATGACCACAAGATTAGGACTTATGCAAGAACCAAAAGACTTTCCACTGGAAAAGCTCTTGACAATTTCAGCTACTGAATACGCTGCTATGTCAGGAAAGAGTTTAGCAGATTTTACACCTTACGGCCTCATTGGAGATCGTATGAATTATAGTCAAGATGCTGAGGATGGGCTTATCAGTATGCTTCCAATGGAAACAGAAGCAGTAGTTGATTACCGGGTAATAACTCTTACCGTTCCAAGTTTAGATGTTGGGGCTGTGACTGAGCAATACGCTATTGGAACTGCGTTAATCCCGAAAGAAACACAGACCAAGTAAGAGAAGATCGCAAAAAATGAAAAATACAAAAGAATCAAAAGTGAGTATTGAACTAGGCGGAACAGCTATTGGCCCCCACAAATTTTATGTTGGGTTTTTAGGCATGATATTATACCGAGAGGGGGAAGATAATCCACACTTCCGACATTCTTATAGTGCATATGCAGAAGACTTTGGCGGTTATATATGTCTCACTGGATTTGATATCAAACCAGAAACCGTCTTTGATTATATGCAGGTATGTGAACATTTTGCAAGAACTGTTGGACAAAATATGAAACGCTATGGTGTTACAGTATATGAATTAGAAACGGGCAGTCCAGATACAGGAATAATATTTGATGAAAGTATTGGTCTGTTTGCCTACTGGTGTACTGACGGCACCAAGATGGATCCTATCCCTGATGATGGGATTGAATTGTTCAAGAGAACATTAGAAGAATGTTTACGAGAATGAATCTTAAAACTAAAAGATTGTCCTCCTACAACGAGGGAAGAACTCACAACAAAGAATGGTGCCAGCACCATGTACTTACCATTAATCTTGTTTCTTTAAAATCTTTTTCTTCTTCAATTCTTCAGATATAATCTTCGCCAACAGTTCATTCCCTGCTTTACTATAATGTCCCCCATACTTATTATCGTCTGAGTAGAGGTCGTCAAAGTTTGATGCGTTTACTAATGCAGGGGTAAAGTCAATAGTGGTGAGTTTGTTCTGGATGCGTTCTACAAATGAGGTGTAAAAGTAATCTTTTTTCTCTTTGATGTACAACACGTCGTCTTTCTGGGGCATGAGAAGGAAGACCGGAGTGAAGTTCATGCTCTTGCTGTAGGCAATGAACTCTTCTACAAGAGCAGTCATGAGGTCAACAGCGTATGGTTCTTTAGTAAAAAGGTACTTGCGGAGTTTTAGGTTGACTTCCATGATTACTTTCATAGGGGTAGGATAGGGCTGGTTGCGGGTAGCTTCTTCTTTCTCAAACAGGACAGACTGTAAGACAAAGTAGATGAGACGGAAGTTCCGTGAAGGATAAGAGAGAAGGGAGAGGAAGTAGGGGAAGCGGATCATTTCCTGACGGAATTTGAAGTGGTAAAAGTAATCGTTCTTGCGGAAGTACTCTAACTGTTGTTCTAATTCAAGAAATTTCTGTCGGTCTGTTATGATATTCTTAATGAGGATAAGTTTCCCATTTTCCAGTTTGAACATCGGTTTAAATGCAAACGTGTTGCCAAATTCATTGTAGTGCTTCCAGAGGCACATGACACGCACAATAGTGGATGGCACAACTCCCATAATAACAATGGGTGTTTTATTATGGGGATAGTCCCGCTTTAGATGGATGAGGGATTGGTCTAATCCGTAATTCCCCACACCAAAATTGATGGCGTTGCTCTTTGTTAGTTTGGAGAGGTACCATTCCCATGTCTCGTTATCATTCACTTGTCTGGCAAAGGTAAAAGAATCACCATAGCAGGAAATAAGTTCTGGAAGTGATTCATGTTCTGGGTTTTTTCGTCTTCCACGGCCATCAATATGATACCATGTTTTTCCCCATTTGCCGATTTCTTCTTTCTCAGTATTTGGCTTACGTACCCATCCCAGTTCCGGATCAAAACCGTGTGGGAGGAATTTATCCAGACCAGCAACGTCAATAGAAGGATGTTCATCTTTTGGGGTGATGAACCAGGGGAATTTTTTCCGTACGTATTGGGTTAAGAAGTAGGAATTTGCTTCAAAGATGATCATAGCAAAGAGGTATATTCCCAATCCCTGCCAGGAGTAAAAATAGTATGTGGTTCCTGCGAGGAGTACAAGGAGAATAGTTATAGAAATTTTAGCAATGGTCACAAAGCGATTTAACATAATTCTTTTTATCTTTAAAGATCTTTAAAAAACTTTATGTTTTTTATGTCGTTTTCCAACGTGTTGTTGGTCTTGGGAGTCTCTAGGACGACGAAAGCATTTGGGCATTGCAAGACACAAGATTTGTTGAATTTGAGATTGAAGTTACCTTCTCCCAGATTAAAGTGCTGGTCGTGTTCGATGGTGCTATCTCCATCGCTGATATGGAAAACGGCAGGATGGAGAGCCATGAGCTTGCCAATGAATTCTTGAGCGTCAATGTTCTGGGATGTTGCAGATTTGATAGCGTGGGTGAAGTCAAGGCAAAAATTTCTTTTTGTTTCTTCAAGAAGAATTTTCATTCTTTCAAACGTGTAACCAAACAAAGAGTCGTTTCCAATCAATGATTTTTTGGGTGTATTTTCTATGATTAGACGGGGGTCATTTGTATGTCTAATGTTGGAAATAATGCATTGTATATCCTCACCAACCCCGGGATGAATAATGATGTATTCTGAGGAGAAAAAATCAGCTGCTCGTCTTACTTCTTCCAGAATAAAGATGTTTTGTTCATTGCTTGTCGCAAGATTTAATTGATGCTCATTGGGAGCATGGATATTGATAGGGATATTAGCCTGCTTGAGGATATTCCAATGCGTTTCATGGAAACTTTTTGGAACGACATATAACTCGATAAAGTCAAATTCTTTATTTTGGAAGCGCTTGACTGCTTCTGGGAACCATTGGTAATTGTTGCTCCATAACTTTATTCCTATTTTGTAAGGCACAGTTATATCCATCTTAAAATGATACTTCCATATTTAGTTTAAATGTTTATTTCTTGCTTGGGTATGATACAAGAAGGCGTCGAGCCTTCTGTACACGGAAGCCCGTGCTTCCGGTACTGAAAGACTATATCTTTCATGTACATAAATGAGATAGTTTTCTCATTTCTTGTACCCCACAGCTGTTTCCGCAGGAAACTCACCAACCTCATTGATATTCGGAGCGTTCCTGCGGAACAGAACGCAGTGACTAGACTGCTGCGATTGGGATTTTTCATTCACCCCTGTCTTACCCGATGAGCTCCCACGAAAGAGGAGTTCCTCGTTCAATGTCTATCTTTGCCGTCTTTCCTAATACGTCCCAATAATATTTTGGCGGCAAGCCAAATGAAGGCCGGATTACACGCACATTCTTCTCAGTGAAGATTTCCCCTTTTTTAATGTTTTGGACTGTAAATAAAGAACGGCGATAGATCATATTTTCTACTTCTTTCTTACTCTGCGGACCATATTTAACAGTACCTTTTACTTTTTCTGCTCTGCGCACAGCATCAACAAAATCTTTAAATTCTTTCGGTCCGATGGAAAAATCAGAATCAAAAGTTTTGGTGTTAGTATCGGCAACAAAATGTTTCTCGATTATCGCTGCCCCCATCATTGCTGCATGCAACGGAATTTCTATCCCGGCATTATTATCAGAGAAACCACAAATAACCTGAAATTGGTCACGAAGATCAAGCATAGTTTGTAAATTTGTCTCTTCCAGAAGAGGAGTCTCGGAGTAAGCAGTGACACAATGAAGGATAACAATTTCTGTTGTGCCATTCTTCCGCAATGTTTCTACGGCTTCTTTAACTTCCTCTTGAGAAGCAAATCCCGTGGACATGATTACAGGCTTGCCTGTTTGGGCAATCCTTTTTAACAATGGCAAGTGTGTTATTTCATAAGATGCAACTTTGTACATTGGCACAGCTAGTTTTTCTAAAAAGTCAACAGCGGTTTCATCAAAAGGCGTCGAAAAGAATACAATCCCATTTTCTTCAGCCACATTCTTTAATTTTTCATGCCATTCCCATGGAGTATAAGCTTTTTGATACAATTGGTACAAATTTTTCTTCTGCCATAAGTCAGGATTATGTTTGTTTTCAATCACAAAATATTTATTATCACAATTCATCGTGATTGTATCGGGGGTGTATGTTTGTAATTTAATCGCATCTGCACCAGCTTCGGCCGCTGCTCGAATAATTTTCACTGCCGTAGCATAATCCTGATTATGATTAGCAGACATTTCTGCTACAATAAAAGCAGGGCATCCCTCTCCAATCTTTCTCTCTCCTTTTGGAGTATGTATGACAAAAAAGTTACTGGACGATTGCTCTGGTTGATTCATTGCTATTGTTGGGCATAATCTCTTTTTATAAATGTTATGTGTCGGTTTTCTAGCTAGTCTTCAGGGGGTAGTTATTCTTTAAAGAGGTCATTTTGTTCTCTTTTCAGCATTTTTCCAATCTAAAGGGAGGTCAATATCGATTGTCTCTTCTTCTTCCATAATCAGAAAATCTGTGCTCTCCTCATCGACAATTTTATTTTTGATCATTAGTGCTTCATATGTGTTGAAGTAAATGGCTCCATTTTCTTTATATAACGGCTTATAGTACTGCCTATTTATCCTTTCTTTTGGGTAAAGAATAGTATATCTCTTTTTTTCTTCATTGTAAACCCAGTATCTTCCCCCATCTTTAACTACGCTCACGATGGTGTTATAATTTCCTTTGCATAAAAGGTCTAAAGCTTCCTGTACTCGTTCTCTTTTAAGATAAAGAGAGGTGGGATACAGGAGGATTATAATATCAGCTTTATAGCTTTCATTTTCTTCCAAGTATCTGACACAGTGTTGCAGAACGGGCAATGTTGGTGTTTCATCCTGTGCAAGTTCTGCTGGGCGTATAAATGGAACCTCCGCTCCCCATTCTTTAGCTACTTTAGCAATTTCTAAATCATCTGTGCTTACAATAACCCTGTTAATACCCAGAATAGACTTCGCAAGTTCAATAGGGTAGGCAATAAGTGGTTTACCACTTAGTAGTTTGATATTTTTCCGGGGAATTGATTTTGATCCACCGCGAGCGGGAATAATTGCAATAATATTCTTTCTTTCCGGTTCTTTAACTGCTTGTTCTTCCATGTTTAATTCCTTAGTTGATAATATATGATCACTTTCCTTACCCCTTCAATCACATCCTGTACATCACGCTCTGTCATCTTCGGAAATAACGGTAACGTTATGATAGTATCATACACTCCCTCTGACTGAGGAAAGTCGCCTTTCTTAAACCCATAATTTTTATGGTAGTAACTGTGCAGATGGATGGGGATGTAATGTACATTCACGCCCAGATTTTCTGCTTTCAGGGCTTTGATGATGTGGTTGCGGTCAACGCGTAATGTGCCCGGCTTAATGCGGATGTAATACAAATGCCAGGCATTTTTGACGTCAGGAGATACTTGTGGTAAGATGAGGGGAAGATCAGCAAATGCTGTATCATATTGTGCCACAATTTCTTCCCGGCGGTTCTGGAAGCGATCTAACTTTTTGAGTTGCGCTACTCCTAACGCTGCCTGGAATTCTGTCATGTTATAGCGGTGGCCGAGGCGCTGCATGTCATACCCCCAATCGGCGTTTTTACCATACTTTTCCATAGCTTCTTTAGTAATGCCATGGGTGCGATGCATGACACAGAGTTTGGCAAGATGTTCATCGTTGGTGGTTATCATTCCACCCTCGGCTGTGGTAATATTCTTTACAGGATGAAAGCTGAAGATAGCCATGTCGCTGAGCGCTCCGATACGTTTCTTTTTGTATTCTGCAGAAAGGGCATGCGCAGCGTCTTCAATAACGGCAAGATTATGTTCTTTGGCAATGTTGTTAATCTCATCCATATTGCATGGCTGGCCGCCGTAATGCACGGGAATGATGGCTTTTGTTCTGGGGGTTATTTTCTTACGGATTTCTGTGGGATTGATATTGCAGGTTACAGGATCAATGTCTACAAGAACAGGAGTAGCTCCCATGTATACAATAACATTTGCCGTGGCGAGGAAGGTGAATGGTGTTGTAATCACTTCATCTCCGGGTTTAATATCTAACGCGCCAACGCAGCAATGCAACGCTGCTGTTCCCGAGTTGAGAGCAATGGCGTACTTTGCTCCTACGTACCTCGCAAAATCATCCTCAAATTGTTTCACTTTCGGTCCGGTCGTAAGCCATCCAGAATCAAGAACGGAAAGTATTTCTCTCTTCTCTTCTTCTCCAATCCATTGCGTGGCGTAGGGAAGGAAAGTGTCTCGGACAGGAGTGCCGCCTTCCAAAGCTGGTTTTTCTGTGATGAGTTCGTTGGAAGTGCTGTCATCTTTAGAGGGATGTCTTTTAAGTTGTTCTTTAAGTGGTTCGTGTTGTTCATATTGTTTCTTTGATTCAGATTGTTTCTGTCTCTGTTGGGCCTCAGTTTGTGGTTTCTCAGATGGTGTTCCATATATCATAGTGATGACCTCCTTTTGTGTGGCGTAGCGGGCATTGTGCGTACCGTATTCTCCTTTCTGAAAAAGAGTTGATCCGTGCATGGCCGTGAATGCTTCTCGCGGCAATAATCCATTTTTAGGAAAAATGATAAGATAGTTTTCTGGTGAAACAATGGTGCGTTGTGATTCATCTCCACTGAGGAGTGTGGCATCATATTTTTCTCCTTCACGGAGTTCCTGTTTTATCTCGACGTTTCCTTTGCCGATCTTTTCTTTCATGGCATAGGCAAGATCCGAGATTTTAAGCACGGGCGATTCTATCAGAAATGTTTCTCCTCCCACGGCGTGTTGCATGGTGTATTGTACAAGAGCAATGATCTGGGGCTGGGTGACGATGAGGCGGATCATGTTTTCATTCAGAACGCTGATGGTTTCTCCCCTATTCAGCTTTTCTTCAAAGATTTCCACGACACTCCCCCGACTGCCGAGAACGTTGCTGTAGCGAAGGCTGACAAAGCGTGATGGTTTTCCCTGAATGAGGGCCTGGGTGTTTGCATCCAGGAAAATTCGTTCAGAGTCTGCTTTTGTTCTTCCATAGACACCAGCAGGATATACCGCTTTGTCGGCACTGAGGTTGATGGAAAGAGAAACGTTGTTATGCAGTGCAGCTTCCGTGACGTTTCGTGATCCCTGCACATTGGTTTTGTATGCTTCACCGGGATTTTGCTCGCAGATGTCAATGTGTTTCATGGCGGCAGCATGGATGATGATATCCACATGGCGTGTGGCTTCCAGAAGACGCTCTTTGTCGCGGACATCGCCAATGACAAACTGAAGCCGTTCATCGTTAAACTGGTTGCGCATAAGGTGCTGTTTGTATTCGTCACGGCTGTAAATGATGATGTTCTGGACTCCTCTTTGGAGGAAGTGTTCTACAGCAGTGTATCCAAAACTTCCCGTTCCGCCGGTAATGAGGATTTTGTTGTTAATCATCTTCTTTTTTTGATTATTTTCTTTTTTAAATCATTTTTTTTCTTGTTAATCATCTTCATCAAACCTGTCATTAACCCTGTTATTAACCATGATGGGTTCTTTCGTATCGAGAGCCATCAATTTTTTTATTTTCTGATTCCAGATGCTTGGTCGTTTGGTGATTAATGTGCTTTTTGCTGGTATAATAGATCCATCAGGAATGGTGATATTGCCGGCAATAATGGTGTGAGGATAAATGGTTACATTATTTCCGATGACGGGACAGAAGCCTTTGTTTTTCCCGATGGTGATGTTATGGTAAATCGTGCAGTTGTTTCCTATTTTTATTTTACCTCCGATGACCAAGCCAATGGCATGGGCGATGTGCAGCCTTTTTCCGATTTCTGCTTTGCAGTTGATATTACAACAGTTAATTATTTTGTTTACTGCAGATAGATAATGCCCAGCTTCCGTTAATCCTTTTTGGTGAAACCAGTGACTAATATAATATAATTTCTCTGCTCGAAATAGTCCACGAATAACCATCAGCTAACTATTTTTTTGATTTGTTATATAAATGTTCTGAAAGAGAGTTTTTGTTCATCAAGAAAATCCGACCACCACCAGTCAAATAGACTGGTGGTATGCTCGCCTGCGGGCTCGGGTCTGATTTTCAGTTCTCATTTTCCACCCAATGTTTTTTCTGCAAAACAC
>CAYIBV010000050.1:0-8946 GCA_964361725.1 uncultured Methanosarcinales archaeon
GGCCTCTGTCGGATTGGAGATGCAGAAGTCTCTTGAATAATTCCCGATTGCTGCAATTCGCGTAATCCCAACGCGGTTCCTCCTTTTCCTAATTTCCGGGTGAGCCATCGCATAGTAAACGGCAGACCATTTTGAGGTTTTACCTGCTCGAGAATTTTCTTGGCGTACGGCGAGCGCACTCCTTTCTCTTTATCTACCATAAAAATAGTGGCTTTGCCTTTCTCCCGAATCATTCCTTGGCCATTTGTGACGAATGGCTCGATAGCGATTTGCCAGTTTTCCTGCAGTTCTGTTTTATCTTTGTTGTTAAAAGAGGGGATTGAGGTTCCTCCATGCACTTTATACTGGCCAAGGGTATGGCCAGAAAGATTTCTCACAATGGAGAATCCTAATGCTTCTGCTTCGGAAGATTGTGCTTCTCCTAATTGCCAGAGTGGTGTGCCGGGACGGACGAGTTTAATTGCCGATCTCAAGGCATTTTGCGCTGCTTTGATCATATCTTTATATTCTTGTGATTTGCCCACTTCCACGGTCATGGCGTTATCAGCAATATAACCATCAAGATGCACGCCAATGTCGACTTTAATAAGCTGTCTTTCTTGGGAAACTTGTGTGTCATCTTCTTCGGGACAGAAGTGAGCAGCAACGTCGTTGATGGCCATCTGTGCCCAGGCGATCTGGCCGCCTAATTTGATGATTTGCTGTTCGGCTTCATCCATGGCTTTGAGAAATGATGTGCCTGGTTTAGAAAGTTTCGCGGCGGTCTCTCTTCTGACTTGGGCGGCAATTTTTCCTGCTTTAAGACATTTTTGAATAGTTTCCGCGTCCATGATACCTCAAAGTGTGATACTTGTTTTAAATGTTTAGATTCTCCCAAAATCATCTTCGTATCTGGTGATGTCTTGCTCATCAAAGTGGCCAAAAGCAATTTCAAGTACGCGCACGGCACGCTCTCCCGCAGTGATTCTATGCTTACTTTGTTTGGGAACGAAAAGCTGCTCTCCTCGCTGTAGTATTTGGCGAAGGCCATTTACCTCCGCAATCACTCCATCATCTAAGGCGATCCACCACTCCTCGCGATAGTGATGGGACTGAAGCGAAAGGCGTTGATGGGGATGAATTTCAAGTATCTTTACGGTGCAGGGCTGGTTGTGCGTGAACTGTTCAAACTTTCCCCATGGTCGGACATCCTGGCGCGATTTCATGGGAGCCTCCGTAACTGCTGGAGCGTGTCCTGTGGATTCCTCACGGCAATACAATCTACTATCTTTGACGCCGGATAATCATTCCCCCGGGGATAAATCTTGTCACCAAAAAAGAGGATGTTGCCAAAAAGGATGTTATGATAACGAGCAAACTCTCTGATAGCCCATTCTTTATCGAGGCCTTTCCTGGTGATGTCAATAGTAGTGGTGCCGCCAATATTGAATTCGTATTTTTCCGTTCCTAGTTCTTGTTGGAGAAATTCAATCCATATTTTTCTTTTTTCGCCCTCAGGATCGAAAGCAGCTTTGAGTTCAGAGGGAGCATTTCTACCAATAGCCGATAGCGCTATCAATGAATCACGATCCTGGATCTGGTCTTCTTTAGTCGTCATTGAAATGATATTGAAATGACGAACCGCGTTCTCGATAGCCAAGATAATTTCTTTTTTTTCTTCTGAGGAGAGGGGATGATTATATATTATTTGGGAATTTCCTTTACTGACTTTAACGTAATTGGTTCCTGTGGTACAGAGCAGGTGGTGTTCTTCAGATAATCGTGAACTGAGCATCCCCTGAAGATTTTTGAACTCAGTTCCGCTTACAAAGGCGAACTTATATCCTTTCTTGATTAAGGAGTTTATCTGTTCCGCCATCTCTTTTGAAATCTGCTGGCAGCTCTCACAGATAGTTTCATCAACATCAGCGATGATAACTTTCTTTTCTTTGAAATTGATATCGGGTCTGAAATTCAGGCAAGCGATTTGATATTTTTCAAGTGTGTCTGTGGGAAACCATTGACCGGGATGGATGTAGGCTATTATCGTGCCCGGGGCGATTTTTTGATAGAAATCATATTCTATTGACGATTTCCCTTTTGGGAGAATGTTAAGAGCGTCCGGCTCTACAATTATCGCTCCCGCATTAATCAAGTTAGAAAGAGCGTCTTCTCGTTTTGGCTTTTCAACGAAACAGATGACTCTCTCTTGTTCTACCTTGGCCACACCGAAATGTTCCACGTCTTCCCGCGGTGTGAGCGTCATCGTTACAGATGTTTTGTATTGGAGATACTTCTTGTAAAGTTTTATGTAATTAATATCCATAAGGTTGTCCCCCCATACAATGAAGAAAGGATTATTTAGGCCCTGCGCAGCTTTCTTCGCAGCACCTCCCGTTCCCAATGGTTCTTCTTCTATACTATAAGAAATGGAAACTCCCAGCGTTGAACCATCTCCAAAATGTTCTCTAATCTTTTCTGCGCCATAGCCTATAGAAAGAATGACGTTTTTAATGCCATATTTGGCGAGGTTTTCAATAACATGCTGGACGATGGGTTTTCCCAGCATGGGGAGAAGCGGCTTGGGAGTGTCGTCTGTTAACGGTCGCAGCCGTGTGCCTAATCCTCCAGCTAAAATGATGGCAGTGTCTATCAAAATTTCACCTCCGTAAAATTTTGGAAGATTCCAAAAAATTGTTTTTTTTGTAATCAATCATCTTTAAGAGAAAGGTTTTCGTTCTCTTTTTAAATGGTTGTGAAAGAAGGAACCAGAATTTATGGCTGATCGGTGAAGAGCCGGTAATATCTGTTTCGGGAAGTTACCATTGTCCGGAGTACTCCCATCCCTTCTTCGCCGACGCTAGATCCTACTTCTGGTTGTATCTTTAATTCTAACTCCCCGGAAAAGCGTTGCACTCCTTCTGCACTTAATTGGCAGATCTGGCCGACATTCCACAGCAGGACGTCTTTGTTTCCTTCCGAAAAGCAAGTGAGAAACTCTCTTTCTTTAAATGTTAATCCACCTTTTCTTTCGACAGATGTGAAATAGTATCTTCCATTCCAAGGACCGCCGCCGATTAGACCAATGACCAGATGATAAAGTTCTTTTGTTTCATGAGCCATAACAAAGGTGATTAATAAGTTGTTTAAATAATTGATGGTGATGTAGTATAGAAAGCTTTGAATAAGCTGAGAAATTTTTATTTAATAGGGTTATTCAAAGCTTTCTAAGATGATTTTGAATAGGTTTTTCAAAATCCTCTATAGAAAAAAGAAAAGTGCTATTTTCCAAAAATAAACCAAAATCTTTATAAAACACCCCTATAATTAAATTCTCGGACGGCCAGAGGGGCGTGGATCACCCGATCCCATTTCGAACTCGGACGTTAAGAACGCTTCCGTATCGGTAAGTACTGCATTACGCGGGAACTCCGGTAAGCTGTCCACCTTATTTTTTTATCATCTTCAAAAACTTTCTAAAATATAAATCTCTCTTTACGTCTACTCTTCCATAATCCTTTTAAACCCTGTTTTTTTCCTTTATCCTCTATGAAAGCAGTGATTCTGGCGGCGGGATATGCCACGAGGCTGCATCCTCTGTCGGAGAACCAGCCCAAACCGTTATTACCGGTGGCGGGAAAGCCTATTGTGGAGTATATTCTGGAAAAAATACAAGAGTTGCCGGAAATATCAGAAGTTCTGGTGGTGACAAATCACCGCTTTTATGATCATTTTAGGGTGTGGTTGAATCATTATTCTTCTGCAAAAAAAATCACGTTGATTGATGATGGAACACTCAATAATGATGATCGCTTAGGGGCGGTAGGAGATTTGCATTTTGCCATGAAAGAAAAAGAGATCGATGAGGATGTGATGGTCATTGCCGGGGATAATCTCTTTGGGTTTTCACTACAGGAGTTTTTGAAGTTCTTTAAAACCAAAAAGAAGTCTATCCTTGCTCTTTACGATCTTAAAGATATGGAAAAAGTAAGGAAAAGATATGGTGTGGGTGTTATGGAAGGGAGCAAGCTGGTACATTTTGAAGAAAAGCCGGTAAAACCAAAAAGCAGTTTAGCGGCAACGGCCTGTTATATTTTTTCTCAAGATGATCTCAAGCTTGTGGAGAAGTCTATCGAACAGGGAAATGCAGACAATCCGGGAGACTTAGTGCGCTGGCTGGTGCAGCATTCAGAAGTTCATGGCTTTATTTTTGATGAGCATTGGTTTGATGTAGGTTCTTTGGAATCATTACAGGCGGCAGAGGAGTTGTACCGGCGATGAATATCAGCGTTTTTGGCACGGGATATGTAGGATTGGTGACGGGGGCGTGCTTAGCGAATTTAGGACATACTGTTTGTTGTGTTGATATTGACCACGAGAAAATTATTCAGTTGCAGAAAGGAACTATTCCTTTTTACGAGCCGGGACTGAGAGAAGTAGTGCAGTGGAATGTGGAGAAAGGACGATTAACGTTTTCTTCTGATGTACAGCAAGCTGTTCAGCAGGGAGAAGTTATTTTTAATTGCGTCGGGACGCCCAGTACGGAACAGGGAGGGGCAGACCTGCGTGCTGTATTTGAAGTAGCGAAAACGGTGGCAAAGTATGCGGAACAGCCTAAGGTGTTGATCAATAAAAGTACTGTTCCTCCCGGAACAGCGCGGGAGTGTGATCGACGCATCAAAGAAGTAACTTCCGTTTCTGTAGAAGTTGTTTCCAATCCAGAATTTTTAGCAGAAGGAAAAGCAGTGTATGATTTTACCCACCCTGATAAGATTGTAGCGGGGGCGCAGAGTGAGGCAGCATTTAGCACGTTACGAAAAGTGTACACGGGCAGGGTGCGTACGTACATTCCCATTGTAGAGACGGATTGGGAAACAGCAGAGATGATTAAGTATGCGAACAACTCTTTTCTGGCAACAAAGATTTCATTCATTAATGAAATTGCCAACATATGTGATCTTATAGGGGCAGATGTGCGCATTGTAGCGCAGGCCATGGGCATGGATTATCGCATCAATCCTCGATTTTTGAGTCCGGGGATGGGATATGGAGGAAGCTGTTTTCCCAAAGATGTAAGGGCATTATATCATCTTTCAGGAGAAAAAAAGTATGAGGCAGCACTACTAAGAGAAGTGGATTTAGTTAATGAGAGACAGAAAAGAAAAATCATGCAAAAAGTACAGGGGAGATTTGGTGTAGAATTAGGAAAAAAACAGTTTACGTTGTGGGGGCTGTCGTTTAAGCCGAATACCAGTGATATCAGGGAAGCTCCATCATTAACGGTAATTCAAGAGTTATTGAAAGAGGGGGCAGTAGTGGTCGTGTACGATCCCATAGCCATGGAAGAAATGCAAAAAATATTTCCTCATGCGGTTCAATATGCTTCTTCTCTTGCGGAATCGGTTCAGGGGAGTTCAGCGATTATTGTTCTGACAGAATGGGATGAGTTTCGCCATGCTCCCCTGCATCAATTGGGAAAAGTGATGAATGAGAAAGTTATGTTTGATGGTCGAAATATTTATGAACCAGAGATGGTGCGGGAAGAGGGGTTTGAATACTATGGGGTGGGGCGGCAATGAAAGATTTCATTCAGGTTAATGAAGAATTTGGCCGAGGAAGACGATGAACATACTTGTCACCGGTGGTGCGGGATTTATCGGGTTTCATGTGGCACAGGCGTTGCTGGCAAGAGGAGACAATGTTGTTGTCGTTGATGACATGAATAGTTATTATAATCTGCAATTAAAACAAGATCGGTTAGCGCAGATCAAAGATAGAATTACGTTTTATCAAATAGCAGTGAGCGATCTTCCGGAGATGCGGAAAGTATTTCAGAAGCATCACTTTGACAAGATATGTCATCTGGCGGCACAGGCAGGGGTGCGCTATTCTATCGAGAATCCCTATGTTTACAATGAATCTAATGTTCTGGGGACGTTGAATATCCTTGAGCTGATGAAAGAATGTGGAGTAAAAGATCTGGTGTTTGCTTCTTCCAGTTCGGTGTATGGGAATAATGATAAAGTCCCGTTCTCGGTGATAGATCCGGTGGACACACCGATCAGCCTGTATGCGGCGACGAAGAAGGCAAATGAATTATATGCCCATGTGTATCATCATCTGTATGGGTTTAATTGTTTCGGATTGCGTTTTTTTACCGTGTATGGGCCATGGGGGCGGCCGGACATGGCGCTGTTTAAGTTTACCAAAGCAATTCTTGCCGGGGATCATATTGAAGTGTACAATGAAGGAAAAATGAAACGCAGTTTTACGTACATTAAAGATATTGTACGAGGGGTGATACTGGCGTTAGATACAGTGAAGGGGTACGAGATTCTTAATTTAGGCAACCCCAATACTGTGGAGTTGAATCATTTTATCGCCTGCATTGAACGAGAGTTAGGAAAGACGGCACAAAAAAGAATGATGCCCCTGCAGCAGGGAGATGTGCCTTCCACTATAGCAGATATCGAAAAGACGAAAAACGTGTTGGGGTGGACGCCTACAGTAGAGATAGAACAAGGAATCAAAGAGTTTATCAAGTGGTATAGGGAGTATCATCAGATGAGAACGATTGCCGTGGTGGGATTGGGATATGTGGGCTTACCATTAGCTGTAGCTCTGGCAAAACATTTTCCGATCATTGGGTTTGATGTGAATACGAAGAGGATTGAAGAGCTGATACAGGGAGAAGATCGTTCTGGAGAAGTGTCGCAGGGAGAATTGGCATACGTGCAGATAGAATATTCTTCTGACCCTGCGGTCCTGAAGAGAGCAAATTTCATTATTATCTGTGTCCCCACTCCGATAGATAAGTATAACAAGCCTGATTTATACTTTATGGAGTCAGCATCTAAAATTGTTGGTGAGAATCTGTTACAGGGAAGTATTGTAGTCTATGAAAGTACGGTTTATCCAGGAGTAACAGAGGAGGTCTGTGTGCCCATTTTAGAGAAAGCATCCAAGCTGAAGTGCGGAGTTGATTTTAAAGTGGGGTATAGTCCGGAACGAATCAATCCCGGAGATAGGGAACATACCATTCATACTGTTACTAAGATTGTGTCTGGGATGGATGAAGAGGCGTTAAATATGGTGGATTATGTCTATGGGAAAATTACCACGACGCATCGGGCTTCTTCCATTAAAGTGGCGGAAGCAGCGAAAGTGATTGAAAACATCCAGCGTGATCTGAATATTGCTTTGATGAATGAACTTGCCGTGATTTTTGATAAGATGGGGATTGATGTGCATGATGTGCTGGAAGCGGCAGGGACTAAATGGAATTTCCATAAGTATCATCCCGGATTAGTGGGCGGGCATTGTATCGGGGTGGATCCTTATTACTTAACCTATACAGCGCAAGGATATGGCTATCATCCGGAAGTGATTCTTGCAGGAAGACGGATCAATGATGCCATGCATTCATTTTATGCGCAGAAGATCATCCGCATGATGCGGAAATCAGGGGGGGAGACAGTGTTGATCGCCGGATTGACGTTTAAACCTAATGTGCCGGATTATCGCAACAGCCGGGTGAAGCATTTAATCAAAGAATTGCAGGAGTATAATCTGACAGTGTACGGCTATGATCCTTTGTTAGAGAAAGAGATTGTGGAAAAAGAGTTTGGCATCAAGTATGTTGATCCTTCCGTAAAAGCAGATCTAGTGGTGATTGCGGTGGAGCATAGGCAATTACAGAAAATGCATGAGGGGGGGGTGTTTGGAAATACTAAAGTGATTAAGTTGAAGGAGCTGCATGGGAAATAAATGTAATTTGTTTATTGAGAATTTTAACTGAGAAACTATTTAAGATAGTAATGTTCTTGGTGAGAAGATATGTCTCTTAAACAAATTGCTGTCAATGGAATATGGGCTCTTGCAACTACATTTATAGGTTATTATGGCGAACAGTTACAACTGCAAGCGATTAGGCATGAGGTGCCTTATGAATTGTACATGGGACATATGTCAGACTTATTCTTGCCATCATCAATAGTATCGTTAGGTGCCACCGCAGCTGTTATACAGATGCATCTGTATGACAAATCAAAAAAACATACTCCTGCTGAAAAAGAAAAAAATGGCCAAACGCTCGATACACTGATTATGGGGACAGCTGGATTTGTTATTGGGGGTTGCACTTTTGTAGAATGGTTTGATTCTTATACTAGATCTAGACCAGCACTGTTTGATTGGAAAGACGTTGGCTGTTATGTCGTTGGTGCGGTAACGGCATATGGAGTTTACAGAGTGTCAAGATGTTTTGAATAATACTCTATATCTAATGCGGTAAAAGAGTAATCTTAATTATTCTGATTCTAGAAACATTAATAAACTCTCGCCCTAATAGGATATAATGAAACAACAATTAGACATTGTCAATGAACAGGATAGGGTTGTAGGTAAAGCAACTTTAGAGGAAGTTCATCAAAAAGGGTTATTGCATCGGGCGGTTCATGTTTTCGTTATCGATTCTCAGGGGCGCTTATTCTGCCGGCAACGCAGTGTCAAGAAGGAACGATATCCGGAGTATTGGTCAACTTCCGTAGGAGCGCATGTTTTCACTGGTGAAACGTATGATGCCGTGGCGAAGAAAGCATTACTGTCTGATCTGGGTATTCGCTGCGGGTTAGAAATGATCGGCGTAACAAGGATTAAAGATGATTTTGAAAATGAGATCAGTGCCACTTTTGTAGGATATTCTGATGATACGAAAATGAAGCTGAATCCCCTTCAGATAAAAGATGGCAAATTTCTCACGGTAAAAGAGGTGATGAAATTAAGCACCCAACGAAATGTCACCCCCCATTTTGCCCATGCTCTTGATTTATATTTGAACTTTAGAAAACGCTAGGCTCTTTCTTAAATCTCTAAAATCTCATTTTCCACCAGTGGTTTGCGTCAGCAAACTTCCGAACAGAGTGACTGGATATTCACTGGTGGTTTTTTGCAGAAAAAACATTGAGT
>CAYIBV010000051.1:0-1082 GCA_964361725.1 uncultured Methanosarcinales archaeon
CCACATCACCTTTCTCAGCGTCATTTCGGGGGGATAAGATGAGTTGCCTGCAATGTTCTCAAAAAGCGGTTATTGCTGTGCAGCATGGCTCCTACTGCAAAGATCATTTCCTCAACTATTTCGAAGAACGTGTCTTTAAAACCATCAATAAATTTCATCTCATTAAGAGAAACGACACTATCTGCGTTGCTGCTTCAGGAGGAAAAGACTCGTTAACGGTATTATACCTCTCCCAGAAATATCTTGCTAAAAACCAAATATCTACCCCTCTCTTTGCTCTCGCTGTCGATGAGGGTATTCAGCACTATCGGGAGAAAACGTTAGAAGACCTTAACCTGTTCTGCACCCAGCACAATATCTCTCTCCATATCGTTAAGACAGAGGAAGAATTCGGCAAACCGTTAGATGAGGCATACCCTGTCATCAACCAGGACGCACAGAAAAAACCATGTAACATCTGCGGGGTATGGCGCCGGTATATTCTCAACAAATACGCCCGAAAATTAGGTGCAACGAAAGTAGTGACCGGCCACAATTTAGACGATGAAGCGCAAGCCGTTGTCATGAACTGGTTTAAAGCCAATACTAAACTAGCAGCCCGTCTTGGCCCCATTACAGGAGTAGAAGAACATGAACTCTTCATCCAGCGGGTAAAACCATTATATTTCTGCCCGGAAAAAGAAGTGCGTTTGTACGCCTTACTGAAAGGCTTCACCATCCGGTTTGTAGAATGCCCCTACTCCAAAGAAGGATATCGCCACCACATCCAAGAACTGCTCAATGAATTTGAACAAAAATACAAAGGCACGAAACAAGGCATTGTCAATTCCTTCCTTGACATCCTTCCATTGTTACAGGAGCGGGAAAAAGAAGCTGCCAAAACCATCAGGCCATGTATACGCTGTGGGGAAGCTGCAAATCAAGAAGTGTGCAATGCCTGCACGATGAAAGAGGTGTTACAGAATGCCTCCTAACCCCTCATCACAAGAACGGTACTCCAGACAAATACTCTTGCCAGAGATAGGAAAAGAAGGACAAGAAAAACTAAATAAGACAAAAGTCGCCATCATCGGCCTTGGCGC
>CAYIBV010000051.1:1182-8881 GCA_964361725.1 uncultured Methanosarcinales archaeon
AAGAAGGACAAGAAAAACTAAATAAGACAAAAGTCGCCATCATCGGCCTTGGCGCTCTGGGGAGTGGAGCTGCAGACCTTCTCGTGCGGGCAGGTATCGGTACTCTCCTCATTATTGATCGTGATGTGGTGGAAGAAAGCAACCTGCAGCGTCAACTGTTATACACAGAATCCGATATCGGAAAAGCAAAAGCACTCGCTGCCCAACATACTCTTCGGGCCATAAATTCCACAATAAATATTACCGCATTGCCCATTCATCTTAATGCCAAAAATATCTCCCTGCTCCAAGACACAGACCTCATCCTTGACTGCACAGATAAC
The DNA here is from genome assembly GCA_964361725.1 of uncultured Methanosarcinales archaeon. Taxonomy (GTDB): domain Archaea; phylum Nanobdellota; class Nanobdellia; order Woesearchaeales; family GW2011-AR9; genus CAYIBV01. The sequence continues at coordinate 1,506 of CAYIBV010000051.1, forward strand.
ATCAGGACACGCTTGCTCCTCAATGATTATTGTAAACAACACAAGAAGCCATGGATTTACGCTGCAGCCATTAAAACGACAGGTATGGTCATACCTCTTCTTCCGGAAGGGCCATGCCTTCGCTGCATCCTGAAAGAAACAAGCGCAGAAACCTGTGATACTGTTGGCATCCTCAATACTATCACCACAAGCATTGCAGCCTTGCAAGTGTCGATAGCACTTAAAGTATTACTGCACAAACCTGTTGACTCGGTACTTTATCGTCTCGATTGGTGGGATCCCTCTCTCCAAACCATTACTATAAAACAAAATCCTTCCTGCCCCTCCTGCCAAGGAATATATGAATACCTTCAGCCACGAGAAGAAACAAAAGTTATTCCTTTCTGTGCCGGAAAACGCTATCAAGTTATGGGAAAGAAACAAGACTTTTCCGTACTGAAAGAACGATGGCAACGTCTTGGAATAGTACAAGAAGATGAAGCTACGTTGCAATTCAAAAACATAATCTTATTTAAAGATGGACGGGCGTTGATTGCCGCAGCGAGCGAGGAAGAAGCCCTTACAACGTATTCAAAGTATGTGGGAGACTAGCTCTTAGAAAGGCCTGAAGCCCTTCTTCTATCTGGGAAGAGGTATATGCTATCACCGGACGAAATACTGTTACGGGGACATCATAATAAGAATACTCTTGCAACGTCTGTCCACTGATAACAGACAAACAGCGATGTTTCTGGGCAAGGGGTTCTATATCCACCATTTGTTCTGCCACAATCTGCCGTAATGGAAAAGGAGCAAATGACTGCAACAAAGAAATATCTCTCTCTCGTCGTACGGAAACGGGAATAATGCTTATTCCTCGTTTCATACATAATAACCCCGCGAGAATGCTCTGCTCATTCTCCAATAACAAAAGAACTTTCCCTCCTGACCCTACCGGCAGTCCACCAAAACAAGAAACAACTTCAGAGTAAACATACATCTGTTCTGGATGTATCTCAATTCTCACATGGGCTTCTGGTTGTTTTAACTGCACTTTTGTTCCCGTATGTTCCACCACATAATCTCCTACCAGAATATTAATCTCGGGCGAGGTTAAAGGGAATGATTTATCACAGCGCGAAGCATCGATACAAAACGTCTTTGCTCCCCGAACAAGATTAACTGCCATTCTTTTAACAGCCTCTACATCTTTTCCCAGGCAAATCGCTGGGGAATACGATACTAAACCAAAAACGCGCTTTAATTTTTCGTGCCCGGGAAAAAAAGGCATAACCAGTTTACTCTTATACAAAGAAACATCTGTTATTCCTGTGATTGCTTTTATATTCTCCCGCAGTTGTTTTTCAAAGAACCGTTTATTCTTCCCCTTCAAAAACACCTCCCCATAGCGAAGGAGGATATGAGTATATTCCATAATTGTCTGGAGAGGCCATGGTTTAAAAGGATTGTGCTGAATTATTGTAACGAAAACTCGCCTGCTCGGAGCTATCCACGGACTAAAGTCCGTGGCTTTACGCTCCTCGCTTACTTTGGCGAGTTTTCGGAACAAGGAAACAAAAGTTTCCTGTTCAGAAAGCATCAGCTTTCTTGAACAGAAATTTAGCGCAAGAAATCAAACGACGATTTGATTTCTGCGCAGAAATGCATGAAATGAAACAAAGATTTCATTTCAGCACATGAAATGAAAATTATATTTCATTTCTGTGCCGAAAACGAATAGTTTTTCGTTTTCGTGCACTGAAATTGAGTAGCTTCTCAATTTCATGTGAAGTAGTTTCTTCATTTCTTGCGCCCTAAAGGGTGGGGCTTTATACCCAGCTAAATTTCTGTAAAACCACTAATCTCTGATTTATAAAGGGAACATTTAAAAACCCTTACTTTATTTATAAACAAATAATATGGATTTGGGGGAAGACTTATGGTTAAAAAACAAGCGAAAAAAGAAATTAAAATAGTTAATATTGTGGTTTCTACCGCGCTTGAAAAAGACATTCCGCTGGAAAAAATGGCAGCAACATTGCCCAACACAGAATATAATCCAGAACAATTTCCCGGGCTTGTGCTTCGCATCAAAGATCCTAAAACCTCCGCATTAATCTTCTCCAGCGGTAAAGTAGTGTGCACCGGCGCAAGAACTCTTGCAGACGTAGATCGAAGCATCCAAAGCATCATTAAAAGCCTTAAACGCATGGATATCCATGTCACTATTAAACCAAAGATAACCGTGCAAAATATTGTCGCCTCCGGAAGTATTGGGATGGATTTAAATCTAAATGTTCTTGGCATTAAGCTGCCTAATACAGAATACGAGCCAGAACAATTTCCCGGGCTGGTACATAAATTGAAAGGAACAAATGCCACGTTCCTGCTCTTTAGTAATGGAAAGATTGTCTGTACCGGCACAAAGACCGAAAAAGAAGTTAATGACGCCACAGATAAGCTCATTGAGAACCTCCAAAAAGTATTGGAAAAATAAAGAACAAGCCCTGTAGAAAAGTTGTTGTCTAGGCCAAAATGATAAGGTTTGAACTACGATTTGTGAGATAAGTTGTTAGGTGCCGCCCAAAACTTAAATCGAGAGCGGCACAAACTTCATGGCCAAGATGACTTTTCTACTAAGCCAAAGAATATAAATCTTTAAATACCCTCCTCTTATGCAAAAGGTGGGGGGAATGGTTATGGGAAATGAGCTTGCCAGTGACAAACTAATAAAACTAGAAGTAGACGAACAGATAAAGATTTTTAAAGAGTTTGTAGAACAGAATTATTATCCCCACCTCTTAGAAACTGTCCGAAAAGGAGGTTCATTCCTTGTTCTTGATTTTGCGGAATTAGTTAAATTCAATACAGATCTGGCAGAAGAACTTCTGGAAGCGCCGGAAGAGTTGCTTAAAGCAGGAGAACTCGCCATTAGAGAATTTGACCTCCCCCAGAAAATTCCTAAGTTTAATATCCGGATGACCAGCCTTCCTGAATCGCAAAAAGTCCGAATCAGCGATATTAGGAGCAAGCACCTTTCTAAATTTATTTGGATGGAAGGGATCATCCGGCAGAAATCTGATGTTCGCCCCCACGTCACTGCCGCAAAATTTGAATGTCCTTCTTGCGGAAACATTCTGAACATCTTACAGCTAGACAAGAAATACAAAGAACCCACACGGTGCGGCTGCGGACGAAAAGGAAAATTCAAAGAAATATCCAAAGAGCTCGTTGATGGGCAAGGCTTGGTTTTGGAAGAGTCTCCTGATGATCTTGATGCCTCCCAGCCCAAGCGCATCAATGTTTTCTTAAAAGACGACCTAGTATCCCCCTTGTCAGAAAAACGATGCAGCCCCGGGTCGAGAGTAAAAGTAAGTGGGTGGGTGGCAGAAGTCCCTGTTACTCTTCGTACGGGGGGGCAATCCACAAAATATGATCTTATTTTAGAATCAAATTACATCGAACCCCTCCAAGAAGATTTTTCTGAAGTAGCCATTTCTGAAAAAGAGTTTGAAGAAATCAAAAAAATAGCCCAGTCCTCAAACCCCCTGGATACTCTCAAACGAAGCATCGCCCCTTCTATTTATGGCCATGATAAAATAAAAGAAGCGCTGGTATTACAGCTTGCCGGAGGCGTACGTAAAACCCACCCCGACGGCATGGTCACACGGGGAGATATGCATATGCTTTTGATTGGAGATCCGGGATCTGGTAAGAGCCAGTTACTTAAACGCATCAGCAAAGTTGCACCCAAAGCACGATTCACCAGTGGAAAAGGAGCAACTGCCGCGGGACTGACTGCATCAGTGGTGAAAGATGAATTCCTTGGAGGTTGGAGTTTGGAAGCAGGAACATTAGTGCTGGCAAATCAGGGCTTTGCTGTGATTGACGAACTGGATAAAATGGGAAAAGAAGACCGCTCCGCCCTTCACGAAGCCCTGGAACAACAAACCGTTTCCATCTCTAAAGCTAATATCCAAGCTACATTGAAATGTGAAACTACAGTGTTAGCGGCCGCAAACCCAAAATTTGGCCGATTTGATCCCTATGACTTAGTCGCAAACCAAATAGACTTACCCCCCACCCTTATTAATCGTTTTGACCTCATCTTTCCCATTAAAGACTTGCCGAACAGAGAAAAAGACGAGCAAACCGCGACGTTCATCCTTAACCTTCACAAAGACTCTAAAGGAACAGCCTCAGAAATTTCCACCCACTTGCTTAAAAAATACTTTTCCTACATCCGTCAGAAAATAAACCCAAAAATGACTGATGGCGCGTTAGAAGAGTTGAAAGAATATTATCTTTCCATGCGTCACTCTGGAACTTCAGAGGAACATGGGGTACGAAGCATCCCTATCACTGCGAGACAGCTGGAAGCTTTGGTGCGCTTGTCGGAAGCAGCAGCGAGAATCCGTTTAGGAAAAACCGTTACGAAAAAGGATGCCCAAAAAGCAATTGAATTATTAGACTATTGCTTGAACCAAATCGCTAAGGATTCAGAAACGGGAAAAATAGATATCGACCGCCTTGGCGGCAGATTCACTGCCACGCAGCGGGGGGGCATCAGTATCATCAAAGAAATCCTCGCTGCTTTAGAAGAACAAACCGGAACAAAAGTAATCCCTGTGGAAGCTATCTTAGACGCTGCCCAACAAAAAAACCTTCCCTCAGAACAGGTGGAAGAGACACTCGAAAAACTCCGTCGTTCAGGAGATGTGTTTGAACCAAAAAAAGGATTTATCCAACGGCTTTAAGTTGAGAGAGGAACACAACTATGTCACCTATTTTATCTATTCCAGGAGGGACAGTAAAACTTACTATTAAAGATATTCTTCAAGGAACCTATGTGCAGGAATCAGAACAGAACCCCAACTATCTCCTTACAGAATACAACCAGAAAGTATACAGGTTGAATGTTATAGCGGCTGTATTACATCTGCAAAAAATCGGCTCTTTAACAAATATTCTTATTGAAGATGGGACGGGCCAGATTGTCGTCCGTTTTTTTGAAGAACAAAAACTGCTGTCGCATCTTACTCCCGGCTCTGTTATAGTAGTGGTAGGAAAATTAAGGATGTACAACCAGGAGAAATACATCTCCCCGGAAATTTGTAAACAAGTTAACCCGTTGTGGTTAAAAGTACGCTCTTTAGAGATACATAACCCTCTTTCAAAACCATCCCTTTTCCTTTCAAAACAAGAATCTACTTCTCCCCCACACCACGAAGAGATAAAAATATACCGGGAAAAAATAGTAGAGCTCATCAAACAATTAGACACCGGGGCTGGTGCCCTTTTAATAGAAATTGTAGAGAAATCTCCTTTTTTGGAAACAGAACAGCTCTTAGAAAAGATGTTGGAATTTGGAGATATTTATCAAATAACCCCTGGGAAAGTAAAAGTGTTGTAAGTACGTTGGTAAAAGAAATAAACAATGGTGCCAAAACATTTTACCTAAACAAGGGATATAAACCAATTCAGGAGGACAGTTCTGCTATAATCTTAGAGAAAAAAAGTATAATGCTTCACTGGGAAAAATGCCATTTTTCTTAAATTATATCTACGAAAAGAAAAAAGGAGTGACATATACTTCTATAAGGGCGGCAAGTATAAGCATACCTAAACTAATAAAAATTAAATTTAAAGAATCTGTTAATACCCTGTTGTCTTGTAAATTATGTTTGATCAAAGCAATAGAAATTATTCCTGCAGCAAGCCCCGCCACAAAATATGCCCCAATCTCAAAAATGCCGTGTGTCATATACCTAAAAAAACTAAATGTAGCAACACTAAAATAAGCAGAGATAGAGGTAAATCCCACTAAAGAGGCTGTCTTCGCCAGCTCCATCTTAATCAAATTCCCCATTGCCGCAGCAATGACAGAGGCATTCCATGTTAAAATAAAAATTGCCCCCGTTCCATATAATAAAGAAAATACCAAACAGAAAAACAATACTTTCAGGTTATTGATAAAAATACGTACAAAATACGTAAATTGTACGACCCCTCCCTGTACATTATTATTCACATTTACAATAGCTTGTTCCTGAAATTTAAACACGGTTTGCACTACTGGCTGTGGAAGAAAAACATAAGATAACACTAATGCCGCAGTAATCCCAAAAAACATAAAAATCAGGAAAATTATTACTTTAGTATGTTCTTTAAGAAGAACCCATTCTTGATCACATTTTAAATCGAGTTCTTCTTCATTTTTGATAGTAGTATACAGTAAAGGGATAGTAGCAATCACAATCAAAAAGACCATTAGTATGCCCGCAATCTCCCTAAATACAAAATAAGACAGCATCAATCCAACAATAGCATACACAAACCCCGCAATAAATACCTCCCACGGTCTTTTTTTAAGCATAAACGGATTAAAGAGTGATTCAAGAACCATTCTTCACAGGATATGAAAACGCTATTTAAACATTTCTAACACTAAGCCCAGAAATACTTAAAATAGAAGAATAAGCACAACCAAAATGGTTTTCTTGTGCCGAAAATGTCGCCATACACTAAAAAAGCATGGCTTTTTGGTGTGCCAAAAACAGAAAGTGTTTTTGAGCGAATAGCAGGGTTTTGAACCCAGCGACATTTTCGTGCATAACAGACACCCCTTCGTTTCTGGTGGAACTACTTTATTTGTTGAAGAAGAGTAAAAATCCCCACAGCAAGCTGGGGGGCATTCGAGGGATTTTTACTCTTGACAATGGGTCGCAGCAAGCTGCGGGGTATTAAACCCATTTTCATTGAATAAAATAATGATAAAACTCTAAAAAAGGGTGAATACTGTCCCTAATATTTTAGGAGGGAGGATACTCTCTTTTTTCCATCATAATGAAATATTTCATAAACTACAATTATCTTTCTTAAAAAAGGGAGGCATAATTTTAGGAGAAAAGGTTAAATGTAATTATTAAAGTTCATAATCTTATTTTTATTTTGACCTACTTAAAGATTGTTTTGAAAGGGATCCAACTAGAAATAATGCCATTATCTTTTTTGTTAAATGTAATACTTTCTATTAAAAGAATTAGTTATAATTTCTCACATAATATATTATATAATATATAATATAATATAATTTATTTCTATATAGATAAATAGTATACTCTTAATTTGATATAATCTCATTTTCCACAAGTGGTTTGCGTCAGCAAACCCCCGAACAGAGTGACTGGTGGTGGTCGGAGTTTCTTGATTTCTCGAAGTGGGTACATACAAGAAAAAAGAAAACTATCTTTTTTCTGTACAGAAATGAAATCTTTGTTTCATTTCTTGTACCCCACAGCTCTGCTGTGATTTGGATTTTTTATTACTTAACTCAAAAACGGGTTTTGTTTTTTATTTATTAATTTAAATTACATTTAACAAAAGAATTTAATAAC
>CAYIBV010000052.1:0-8834 GCA_964361725.1 uncultured Methanosarcinales archaeon
GTGAAATCGCTGTTTCACTTTGCGCAACGGGGTATGCACCCATTCAAGAAATCAATTTATTGAGGTAATATACCAAAAGACATATCATCAAAAAGAAATAATGACGGGATACGACACCACCTACTTTTTCCGATACCTTTTTATACCATTTAATCTTTCTTCCATACATAAAAGAGGTGATATTAATGGGATATTTGTGTGGATTGTGTAACCGCTGTCATGGCACGATGAAAATCGTCACGGGTTTATTGCTGCTTCTGAATGCTTTTGTCTGGCCGCAATGGTTAGACCTAACCGGCTGGATTGCCTGGGTAGCAGTACTGATGGTCGTAGGCGGATTGGTAAAAGCATTTGTGCCCAATAAATGCGCAAGCTGCGCTTCTATATGTGGCGCACCAGCGGGCAAAGGAAAGAAATAAAGATTTTATTTTCTTTTTTATTTATTAATTTCTCCTTTCTGGAACATTCCTAATTGTTTCTTTTTAAGCACAATCCTAATACAGTAAAGCAGGATGCGAACGAGAAGTTCTCATAGTAGCCAATTCTTTTGAAAAGTTTATAAAGAAGAGAAGAGAAATCAACGGTACGCCACCATCGCATAATCTGGTATTGCGTCAGTCTCGAAGCAGCTTTTAACAAAAGCTGGCAAAAACAGCGGGCATAAAGCCCACCATGCCAGAGAACTGATTCCTTACGGAACTCCCGGTTCAAAGATCAAGCATGTGCAGAACTATCGTGGGACTGAGCAGAGCGAATGTCCCACTCGAACAACTTGCATAGATTGCTTGCATGAGAATCCGGGTGGTGGCGTATTTTCTACCTAAAAATATATAAAGTAATCTCATCTATATAAACGCATGTGGCAAGTCAAAGAAGCGGAAGAAGCTTACGGACATATTAAAGACAGACTGAAAGGGTTGGACGGGAAAATTGTAGCCATTGATCCGGAAAGCGGAGATTACTTTGTTGGAGAAACCATTATTGATGCCTATGAAAAAGGAGTACAGAAACACCCCCACTGCAAGTTTTTCTTTAAGCGCATTGGTGCTAAGACCGCGTTTGTCGTGGGAAAAATATGAAAACACGTTATCTATTTGGGCTCCCTTTTGTAAGCTTTGATTTCTACGAAAAAGAAACAGAATTCATGATAGATACTGGTTTTAATGGTGCTATAATGTTGCCAAAAACAATGGTTGAAAATCTGCAGCTTATGTCTATTGGCTCTGCTCAGTATGAGATGGCTGATGGCGCCTACGCTGATGCAGAAATATATACTGCTGAAATGGAGTGGTTAGGAGTTCAAAGAAAAATAGGTATTGTTGCTGTGGACACAGATTTTCTGTTGCTGGGCATGGAATTGTTGCAGGACTGTAAATTAATTCTTGAACCAAGAAAAAACATCCTTAGCATTGAAAAGAACACATAGAAACCCAGACAACTACTAATCCACCAGCTCAATCTCAATATTTAACCCTTCCGGAATGGGTACTCTCATCACTAACCGCAGCGTTCGTTCATCCGCACCAACGTCAATCAGCCGCTTGTAAATGCGCATTTCATAACGCTCCCAGCTTGCTTTTCCCCCCCCGTCAGGCGACTTCCGTGTCGCCACTTTCAATTTCTTAGTAGGCAATGGAATAGGTCCACGTACATTAACGCCAGTCCTTTCTGCAATCGATTTGATATCGCTGCAGATCTGATTGATCTTGCTAATTTCCGTACTTGCTAATTTTATGCGTGCGCGTTGTGCCATTGTCTTGTTTCCACCACGGTAAAACCACCGTTCACCGTGGACAGTGAATAATTAAAATAATAATAAAAATTTACAGTTGTTTTGCCACAACATCCATACACATGCCTGCTCCCACGGTAACACCGGAGTCACGGATGGCAAAGCGGGACAATTGAGGAATTACTGTATTCTTCTCAATCACCAAAGCCTGCATTGGCTTGAGTTTGACAATTGCGGCATCCCCATTCTTAAGGAAGTCTTTGTTCTCAGTAACTTCCTGTCCTGTTGCAGGATTGATTTTTTTGATGATTTCCATAAACTGGCATGCGACCTGAGCAGTGTGGATGTGGAATACGGGCGTGTAACCTACAGTAACAACACTAGGATGGCTCATTATCACCACTTGTGCCGTAAATTCCGTGGCGACAGTGGGAGGATTGCTTTCCGGTCCCAATACATCCCCTCGAGCAATGTCTTTCTTTCCCAACCCACGCACGTTGAATCCAATATTATCACCAGGTTCTGCCTGAGGGATAGTCTCGTGGTGCATTTCAATAGTCTTCACTTCTCCACGGATGCCTTTTCCTTCCCGTCCGGGAACAATGATCACTTTATCGTTTATTTTCATAATTCCCGTCTCTACCCGACCTACAGGAACTACCCCAATACCTGTGATATTATACACGTCTTGAATGGGCAGCCGCAACGGCAAGTCTGTAGGCTTTTGCGGCGATTCAAACTTGTTAATCGCATCTAATAATGTATCACCTGTCCACCAGGCCATTTTCTCTGATTTCTTGTTCACATTTTCGCCGGGGAAGGATGCTAACGGAATAAAGCGTACTTTATCCACTTTCCATCCCGCTTGCACGGCATGGCGCTTGACATCTTCTACTACATCATTGTATCTCTTTTGAGAAAAATCTACTCCAGAAATGTCCATCTTGTTGACCGCTACTACTAATTGCCCTACACCAAAAATCTTAGACAATTTCAGGTGTTCAATGGTTTGCGCGTTAACTCCATCGTTAGCTGCAACGACTAAAACACCGCAATCCGCTTGGGATGCTCCTGTAATCATGTTCTTGATAAAGTCTCTGTGGCCGGGAGCATCAATGATAGTAAACTCATACTTATCTGTCGTAAATTTCTTGTGCGATAAGTCAATGGTAACCCCCCTCTCCTGTTCTTCTTTCAGGGTATCCATCACAAAAGCAAATTCAAAGCCCGCTTTTCCTAACTGCTGCGCTTTTTCTTTCAACTTCCGCATCGCCTGCTCATCAATATTTCCAGTATTATATAACAGTCGTCCCACAGTCGTAGATTTACCGTGATCGACGTGACCGATGAATACCAAATTAATGTGTGGTTTTGTTCTTGCCATAGTATATTCCTCCGTTTTTCCCTATGTTTTTCCCATGAATAGGATGAATCTCTTGTTTAGGGTTTTATTTATAAAGATTTCGGTGATTTATCTACTGAAGATGCCTCTCAAAACTAAAAGCAATCGTTTGAAACAAAAGCCGAAAGCTTTAAAAATAAATACGTATTTATACGTATAAAATGTTAACACGTAAAGATATTTTAAGTATCAATCAGCAATTCAGCACCGGAACAATCATCAATGAAAGCAGTCTGGACTTTGTGCTTAAACAAACCTATCGCTCTCACCACTGGTACAAAACAATGTGCCTGCTCGCAAGAACCATTTTATTAGACCATGTCTTTGAAGATGGCAATAAACGAACGGCTGCCGCAATTATTATGACCTACCTTGAAACAAATGGACAGGAATATAACCCAGATGCTATTGCCCGGGTTGTCCTGCAGATTACAAAACAGAATATTACCAGCACCAATATAATAGGGAGGATTATCCACCATGCCACAAAGTAAATTCCTCAAACAGGCATTAAAGATTATTAAAGAAAAACCCCAAGTATTCGAAGCGCTCGCCGAATATGATCAAACCCGAAAATTGCCAAAAACAGTGTATCGGGAACGGATTAACCTTACCATTGATGCCCATATTTTAAAAAGATTCAAACGCTATGCCCATGAGAAAGGACTGAACATGTCCCGAGTGATAGAAAAATATATGCTTGAAGAGATGAGGAAATAAAAAAGAATGAGGAACTTAATAAAAGTATACGAAAGAAAAGTCATAAAGAAAAAATAAAAGTATTAAGTGAAAAAAAATTACTTTTATGCTGTACGTCTTGATCGTTCTACTTCATCTCGAGAGAGGAGTTCTCGTTCTAGATTATTAGTTAGATACTTTTCCCCTGCATTATCAAATAAAGGGACTCCTGATGCTTCTCGTAAAGCAAGAATCTTGTCTGATTCACATGTTCTCGCATATTCGCTGTATTTCATTTGGATTCTGTTCTTAAGTGGCTCAGAGAGAGCTATACCAGTTATTTCTCTCAGTAATCGCATACGGGCTAAGTCATCTTGTAAGAGAGTTGCTTCATACGTTTTTTGCACTTCACCATAAAATGTTTGAGGAGTTATACCTCTATTTTTACAATGAAAAGAAACGATATGATAAGGTTCTTCTCTTGCCAATCGTTCTAATCTTCCTACATCCGTTTCAGGTTTGCGTGATCTTCCAAACATGTTTAGTACCTCCAATCAGTATAATAGCTCTTAAAAACAGCACGTATATATAAACTTTTTGTCTTTAAAGAGTAGTACTCATTATAGGTAAATCCATAAAAATTAACAAAAAACAAAACTTTACGCTCCCAACTGCCCTTCCGTCAATCCTTTCCTCTTTACAATCAGGTTGCGTACTTTATCCTGCAATTCTCCCGGAAGGCGTTCAAACACCTGGTCAATCAAAGAACTGTTCCCCCGTCCCCCCGTTGCCGAACGCAAGGCATTACTCCAGCCAAACAATTCACCTACCGGCATTTTGGCTGTTACTAACGTAACATCACCTTCTTGTGTCATGTCCAATAATTGTCCCCGTCGGGAAGACACTAACTTAGAAATCTCTCCCACGTAATCATTCGGCCCTTCAATACGCATCACCTGTAAAGGCTCAAACAAAATAGGGCCAGCCTGCATGATCGCTCCTCGAATACCCTCACGCACTGCGGGATACATCTGTGCTGGTCCTCTATGGATAGCATCTTCATGCAGATTACAGTCCGTTAAAATCACTTTCATATTAACGCAGGGATCTCTGGCTAAAGGACCTTGCTTCATCACATCTTCAAACATATCTAACACTAATTCCATGATTTCTCCAATATGCACCACTCCCCTCGTCTGATCCATGATAATATTCCCATTACACTCTGCTTTCACACTTAAAGCCATCTTGGTATCCCAGCCACAGGTGTCGCGAAGAAAGCTCACGGTCTGCTCATCTGTTTTTTTCTTATACCTTCCCGTGGTGATTTTCCCTTCTTTAATCCCCTGCCTGATTTCTTCGTCCAAAGGCTCTACGACAAAATATAATTTATTGTGCTTGTTCGGCGATTTCCCTTCCACTTCCGAACTTTTCTTGGTGATCGCTTCCCGATATACGACGATGGGAGGAGAAGTCTTTATTTCCACCCCTTTCTCTTTAATGATGCGATTTTCAATAACTTCTAAATGCAATTCCCCCATGCCATGCATTAGATGCTCGCCCGTTTCTTCATTGATCTCAATAAAGATAGTAGGATCTTCTTTCTGCACTTGCCGTAACACTTCAATCAATTGGGGTAAATCCCCGGGCTTCTTTGCTTCAATCGCTTTGGTAACGACAGGCTCAAAGATATGTGTGATTTTTTCAAACGGTTCTGTCGCTCCTGGTGTTGTGACAGTCTCTCCGGGAATCCCTGCCCGTAACCCGGCAACACCAATGATATTTCCTGCAGGAACATTATCGACAATTTCTTTCTTCGGGCCATTGTAAATGTACACCTGCTGTACTCTTCCCGGCATCTTGGCCATGTGGAGATACACTTCATCTCCTTTTTTTATCGTACCGCCAAACAATCGCCCGGCACATATTTCTCCCGCCTGCGGATCAACCACCACTTTTGTAATCACAAAATAAGTCTTTCCATTAGGATCACAATTTATTAATGCCTTTCCTTCCGCACTGTCTAAATCGCCATGCCATAACCGCGGGATACGGTACTGCTGCGCCTGAATGGGATTAGGATGGTGATTAATGACCATGTCCAGAATGACTTCATGCAAAGGCGCTCTCTTCGCTAATTCTTTCACTGCTTCCTCATCACCGGTACTGTAGGCATCAATGACATCTTTAAATGTAATTCCCTTCTTTTTCATATAGGACAAGCTCAACGCCCAGTTATGGTAGCCAGAGCCAAATGCTACCGTGCCCTGCTCTACACGCACTTGCCACTGTTCTTTATATTCTTCCGGCGCTATGCCCTGGATGATTTTATTCACTTCAGCAATCTGCTTTAAGAACCGCTGCTGCATCTGTTCCGGCGTTAATTTCAATTCTTTGATCAAGCGGTCTACTTTATTGATAAACAATACCGGTTTTACCCGCTCACGAAGCGCTTGCCGCAATACTGTTTCCGTCTGAGGCATGGGTCCTTCCGAAGCGCAGATCAAGACAATCGCCCCATCGACTGCTCGCATGGCCCTCGTCACGTCACCGCCAAAATCCACGTGGCCGGGAGTATCAATAAGATTGATCAAATATTCCTGTCCCTCTATCATGTGCACCATAGAGACAGAAGCGGAATCGATAGTAATGCCCCGCTCTTTTTCATCATCATGAAAGTCAAGCACACACGCTTTTCCTGCTAATTCCTGTGACATCATCCCTGCTCCTGCCAATAAGTTATCAGAGAACGTCGTTTTTCCGTGATCGATATGAGCGCACACCCCGATATTACGAATCTTCGTGGGCTCTTTCATCAGCCGCATGACCTTATCCACCATTTTTTCTGCCATAGTTGTTAACCCTCGTTCTCTCTCATTAAAATACATGTACTTCATGCACAGTGTTGTACGTGTGCAATTCTTCTGGTTTGAACCATAATGCTATCTCCAGTTTTGCTTCCTCCACGCTGCCAGAAGCATGTACTATATTTTCAATTGCTTTTCCTTTCGTATCAGCATGGGCAAAGCTTACATGCGAAAAATCTCCCCTGATTGTTCCTGGTGCGGCTTGTTTAGGTTCGGTCGTGCCACATAATTTTCGTACATTGTCCACAACACTTATCCCTTCCAAACACAATGCCAGCACCGGACCACTAGACATAAACTCAATAAGGACATTTAATACCTTTTCTCCTCGTCGTTTCGCAACCTGACCAACATCTTCATAATGTTTCATCCCTAATGCTTTATCCATCCACACCATTTTTGCGCCCACTACTTTGAATCCCGCATCTTCAAAACGGCTCAGAATTCTTCCCATCAGACTTCGTTTCACTGCGTCAGGTTTCAGTAAAACCAACGTTCGCTCTATCATAAAAGATCATTACTCCTGTTTTTCTTTACTCTTGTCTTTTGCTTCTCCTTTCTTGTGCTCTTTACGATAATATTCTGTCCATTTTGTCTGCAGCGGCTTGCGATTCAGTTTAAACGTATTCTTTTCGCATTTGCTGGAGCAAAAATGGTTAATCTTTCCGCTATTGAACACAAACATCTTTCCCGTTCCTTTCTCCACTTCTATTCCACAAAACGTGCATTTTGGCATAGTACATCCCTCGGCTTAGATAATCTTTTAGTAATTATTTGCGCCCTGCGCCGCTGCTTCCCCCACCACGCCGTCCGCCGCCGCCTAAGCGCTGCGCTTCGATCTCTGTTTCTAACAGCATCAGCATATCTCTCACCTGAATAGGCCCTTTGACATTGCGGCGAATAACTTTATTCTGATCCCGACCAGACAAAATCTGGCACATTACTTGTGTCAATTCTCCCCTGCTTCCCGCCCGGCCGATAATCTCTTTGACTTCTGCAGGATATCCTTCAAAAAATTTGATTTCTCCTTCAATCTTTTGTTCTTCTTGCGGTGTAGGCGCAGTTTTTTTCTCCTCTTCCTTGCCACCTTTGTGCTGTCCTGCCATTCTTACTCACCCATTCCTTTAACAATACTCTCCACCGCTGCTTTGGCGTCTCCTTCTCTGACAATAGCGACAGCAGCAGTCCCTACAGCTAACCCGGCAGCAGCCCCTAAATCATCTTTCTTAGAAACGGTAACGCATGTCACATTCTTCTCTTTGCACAGCAAAGGAAGATGCATAATAACTTCTTTAGGATTTACATCCTGAGCATACACGACAAGTTTCGCTTCCCCTTTCTCAATAGCTTTCGTTGTTTCATTCGCCCCTTTACGAATCTTCCCACTGGTTCGAGCGATTTCCACCGCTTCTAAAATTTTTGCTTCATCGGCCATTTTTGTCAAACCTCTTGCAATTTTTTTGCAGTTATAATTAATGTTCATTACCTTGGTAATACTCTAGGCAACAAGAAGACATGCTACCTCGTTGTCATACCAACTCATAGGTAATATTCTCACAGAACAGGCACTGTTTTATAAAGGTTTCGAATGCGAATAGGATATTATGGACACACCACCAACCATAGAACAATTATTAACTATCTCTCAGGAACTTTTCCTGTCAGATACACATACTTCCCCCGAAGATGGAAAGCAAACGAACGTAAGTGCAACTGTTCCAACTCTTCACTATAACAGCCGCTATCAATATACTGGGTGATAACGTGTCCTGCTTTAGCAAATTCTCCTTGCTCCAGCAACACATCTGTTAAATACAATAACGGACGTAATTGCCCTTTCACGTTCATCTTCCCACAGGCACGGACAAACTCATTTCGTGCCAAAGCATAATAAAAACCAACTCGTTTTGCATCTCTTTTATTTTTAGCCTTCTGTGCGGCAGTATAATAACAAAAGCCCAGTTCACCATGAATGAATGCTCCCTGCAATGGATCAGACGCAGCACGCAGTGCCCGTTCATACTGCTGCAATGCTACCTGTTCATATCCCCTTTTCCGAAGAATATGCGCAAGAACCACGCGATCGGTCAAAGACAGCTCTGCACGATCCATTATCACAAGACAAATCTCTTCTGCAGTAGAACCATCTTCCGCT
>CAYIBV010000053.1:0-5354 GCA_964361725.1 uncultured Methanosarcinales archaeon
GATTCTTAGCGGAATTTAGGCGGATGCGGGAGTTTACGGATGCGTTTGGGTTGTGAGGGACGAAAAAATGAAATATACTCTTCCTATTGTAATAGCAATGACCACCTTGCTTGTTTCCATTGTTGGAGCTTACATTTTACGAGATCGTTTTGTCTCAAGAGAGTCCGTTCCATCTCCTGAAGCAGTTCCAGTTACAGTGTATGGTGAAGCAAGACCAACTACTCGATTTCAATCAGAAAGTGGTGTTGATTATCATGTCGAATATATTTGTTCTCTTCCACCTGAGCAGCAAAACGTAGGGTGGGGCGCTGGAGCTGAAACGTATATTGTACGTGATGGGATAAAATATTTTTCTCGCATTGATGGAAGAGATCTTAGTGATTTAGTGTGTCAATAAAATGAAACAAGAAGGACAACTCTCAAAATTAAATCCGTTAGAACTTCTGGTTGCGTTGGGAATGGCGGCGGCGATAGGTTATAGTGCGTGTCAATCTAAAGTATATGTACAGAAGAAAGTGGAGCAATGTCCTGCGTATCGTGTCTGTGAGATAGAGGATTGGGTGAGGGATTAGGATAAAATGGTGACATTAGGTAATCCACGAAAATCGTTATCGCAGGTTATGAAGTGTGCTTTTCTCATCTTAGCGGTAGTATAAATAAGTGAGTCCATTGCCGGTATCTTATGCTCAAAAGATAGCTGTGCCGCTTCTTCTGCAATCTCTGAAGTAAGTTCAATGATTAAACACTTTCGTTTAATGTAATCAAGGGAGATCTTTATTTTTTGATTATCAATTTTTTCTTTCTTTAACTTTTTTTTAATCTCAAACAAAGATAAAGGGCTGATGAGTAAGATATCATCAGAATCGATAATTTCGTTATATTTGTTATTGAATAAATGTTCTATCCATACAGAGGAGTCAACAAGTTTAGAATCTGTCACTTTTGTCTCTAAGGTCTTTTAATAATTGTTTTGATGGCCGATGGCCAAGAAAGCCGCCCATTGATTTTTCTTTCACGGTTAAGACAACAATTTTCCGAATTGCTTCGTCGTATGAAGAGGCTTTGGTTTCTTTTTTCACTTTCTTGAGCAGTTCTAACGTATCGTCTTGTATTTGTACGGTGGTAGTCATATAAGTATATAATTATATACTTATATATAAATGTTGCGGTATTTTCCATTACTTATTTAAAGTTTGAGGGCGAAATTATAGTTATGAGGAAGAAATCAACAAGTAAAATAATTGTGGGAGTAGATGAAGCTGGCCGCGGTCCGGTTATCGGTCCGCTGGTGATGGTAGCGTTAGCGGTGAAAGAGGAGGATCAGAAAAAACTGCAGTGGTTAGGGGTGAAAGACAGTAAATTATTAAGTTCTTCGGCCCGGGAAGAATTATTTGAGCGCATTCATGAAATCGTGCATGATTTTCGCGTTGAGGTAATTGAGCCGGATGCCATTGATCTGACGTTACAGGAGGCGAGTTCAAACTTAAACTGGCTGGAGGCGGAAACCTCTGCCCGGTTAGTCTCTGAATTAAAAGGAAACCGCATAATCTTAGATTGTCCCAGTCCAAACCTCGGTGCGTACAAGCAGTACGTCTGGGATCGGTTAGGAGAAGAGGCAAAGAAAGCGGAATTGATCGTGGAACATAAAGCGGATGTGAATCATATCGTGGTTTCTGCTGCTTCAGTGATTGCTAAAGTTATCCGTGACCGCTCTATTGACCATCTGAAAACAGAATTGGGGATAGATTTTGGGTCGGGGTATATGAGTGATCCTAAGACTCAGGAATTTCTGGACAAGTATCATGACAAGTATCCTCATTTATTCCGGCGCAAGTGGCAGTCATATAAGAATGTGGAAGAGGGAAAGAAGCAGAAAAAGTTGGGGGAGTTTTAATGTGCTACTGCTTCACTCATTCTTTCGTAAGGTAGCGTTATTCCACATTGATATTTTAGTCCATGCATAATTCCCCATAGAATTACTCCTTGAGCATGATATCCACCAACTAATGATCCCCGAAGATTACGTCTTGTTCCTTCTGTTAATGCTTGTAATGCTTCTACAAATTCAGGAGTATGTTGCAAAATGATCTGAGCGTCTAGATATGGTTCAAATGATAGAATTTTTCGCACTAGGTCTTGCCTGGCAGTATCTACTATTGTTCTGAAACCTTGGAAAAATTTGTAACGACCTCTGTCTATGACACCAAGTTTTTCATCAAGTTGCCATGATTGTAATGCTTTAATGGATTGATTCATTCCCTCAGCAATTTTTCTTTCAAGGTGAGTCACTGGCGAAAGAGGCAATTCCCCACACATAGATCGGGCAATTTGACTGACTCCTAATTCATATTCCCTCATTTCTGTTTTATTATGTTCGGTTTCTGGAGCATAGTGGGGCTGGCGTTGGCAGTACTCCCCATAAGAAAGATATTGGGCCATCGTGGCACGAGCTAGGGTTTCCAAATTTTTGTTTAATCCTTCTTTTACTTCTGCCAAAGGGGGAATTCTTTTCATTTTTTAGTAGTGTTCTAGTCGCTTTTTATAAATATTATTGTAATAAATTTCTGAACGTAACTTTTATATACTACTGTCATCTTTTTATAACAAATGTTACAAAATTATAACAAATGGAAAGTTTTACAGCCGTTTTTTGATGCTCCTCTCGCTGAGGGGGGCTTACAATTACGAGAGATAAGCAGAAAGGTAAAACTGGCTCCTCCCTCTGTGAAAAATTATCTTCATGATCTTCAGAAAGAAAACTTAATTCTGGAGAGAAAGCATCGTTTGCAAAGCCATCCTGTCTATGTTGCTCATCGCGATGATGTAAATTTTAAATTCTACAAGAAGATTGATCTTATTTTTCGTCTTAAACAATCGGGGCTTCTCCAAGATATACAAAATAAATGCCTGCCATCTGCCATAATCATTTTTGGCTCTGCAGCAAGGGGGGAAGATACGGAATATAGTGATATAGATCTTTTTGTAGGAGCAAAAGAACTAACAATAAATGTAGATAAATATGAAAAAGTCGTACATCGGAGGATAAGTCTTTTTTTTGAAGAAGATTTTAAAAAATTAAGTAAAGAATTGAAGAACAATATACTTAATGGAATACTGTTATATGGTTATGTGAAGGTGTTTTAAGTGCTCATTAAAACTACTCCTGATGCAGAAAAAGCGAAGTCGATTCTGAACATGGTAGACAGTACTTTGAACATGATAGATGGACTTAACGTTGAGAAATTTCCTTCTCAAATTATCAAAGAGTATTATGGGGTTTTGAGAGAGTTGAGCGCCATAATCGCCCTTCTTGATGGGTATAAGACTCTGGGGGAAGGAGCACATAAAGAATTAATTGATTACGTTCACACTCATTATCCTGATATTTTAGAGGGTCACCACTTTCAACTGTTTGAGGAGTTAAGAACCATCAGAAATAAAATAGCGTATGATGGTTTCTTTGTAAATGTAGATTATCTGAAAAGAAACAAAGAGTCCATTGGAATAATTATACAGAAACTAAAAAGAATAATCAGAGAAAGATTAAAATGACCGTCTTTATTGATATCAAAAAAGAAGCGCTTCGGAAGTTAGAGAAAGAGGGATTTAAAAGAGAGGCAGGAAAGACCATTTACGAAGAGGCGCGCTTTACAAAAGAACGAGTGATACTTGTTCTTTATACCTCTGGGAAGTTGCTTGTGCAAGGCGTTGAAGAGGATGTCAAGAACATTTCTGATCATCTTGAGAGATGGGGTATAGGGGAACGAGGGCAGGAAGAGCACTTCCGTAAGGAAACGGGATGGATCATCGGCAGTGATGAGTCGCTGAAAGGAGACACGTTTGGTGGTATAGTGGTAGCGGCAGTTAAAGCAGATGAGACCATCCGCCAAAAGCTTATAGAGTTAGGAGTGGCAGACAGCAAGACGTTGGAAGATAAAGAAATCATTCCTATGGCAGAGAAGATTAAGCAGATTGCCCCCTGCGAGATCCGCAGCATCCTGCCGGAAGAATACAATCGAAGAGAAGGAAATGTGACAATATTGCTGGATAAGCTGCATGGAGAATGCGCACAGTATCTGCAGCCGGGAAAACATGTCGTGGATAAATATCCCGGTTGTGTCGTGGGTGATGTTATTGAAGAGAAAGCGGAGTCTAAGTATGTGGAAGTGGCGGCGGCATCGGTCATTGCGCGGGCAGCGGCGTTAGGGCAGATGGACTTCCTGAGTGCAGAAGCGGGATTTGCCGTTCCGAAAGGAAGCACGCATGTGCTATGGGCATTACAGGAACTGAAAGAAAAGAGATTAGAGTTTAGGAAGTTTGTGAAGATAGATTTTAGGAATGTAAAAGAGTTTTTGAAATGATTAAAATTATAATATTTGATTGGGGGGAAGTTCTTTGTTTTTATCGTAAAACATTCTTCAGGACTATTGCCACAAAATATAAGATAAATTATGCTTTATTTCGAAAGGTAGAATTGGAAAATCGGTTGAAACATGAGGCCGGCGAAATTAGCACAACACAATTTGTTCAAAATATTAATCGGGCTTGTCATTCCCCTATCTCTGTCCACAATTATTATACACTCCATTCCCACTTTGTTCATCTTAATAAAGGAATGATTAAGATTATTCAACAGTTAAAGAAAAAAGGGTATAAAATATTCTTACTCTCAAACAATAGTGAACCCACCTATAACTACATAAAAGATCAGAAGGATTTACACAAACTATTTGACAAAATCTTGTTTTCTTATCAGATTGGATTGAAAAAGCCTGACCCTCATTTTTTTCAACATGTTCTCAAAGATGAAAATATCCGTTTTTCTCAGTGCCTATTTGTGGATGATCGCAGCGATTCTGTGGTTGCCGCAAAGAAGTTAGGAATGTCTGCTCTTCAGTATACTAATTTAAAGAAATTTAAGCATGATTTAGCGAAGTTAATTTTATAAACACCACTATCCTTTCCTTTTCTTATGCCTGATTCCCCCCCACTTACTGAAGAACAGAAGAAAGCTCTGCAGGAGAAGCTGCGGAACATGTCTCCGGAAGAATTGATGGAACTACAGAAGAAGCAGTGTATCTTCTGCCAGATCGTGGCGGAAAAAGTTCCTGCAAAGAAAGTATTTGAAGATGAATCTATCATTGCTATCCTGGATATTAATCCGGCAGCAAAAGGACATATTTTAGTCCTGCCCAAAGAGCATTATGCCATCATGCCTCAAGTGCCGGAAGAAGTGATCGGTCATTTATTTGTGGTATGCAAGACGTTGTCAAACGTTCTTCTCAAAACGTTATTAGTATCAGGGACAAATGTATTTATTGCTAATGGGTTAGCGGCAGGACAGCGAGCGCAGC
>CAYIBV010000053.1:5364-8814 GCA_964361725.1 uncultured Methanosarcinales archaeon
TTCATGATCCATGTCATTGCCCGGAATGAAGGTGATCATCTCGTGCCCCTGCAGGACACGCTTCTTGATCCAGAGATAATAGATAAAGCGCGTATTGCCCTTGAACAAAAAATTAATGTGTTATTTGGCGTGCAGAAAGAAGTGGTAGAGCTTCCCGCAGCACATGAATCTCTCTCACAGCCAGTAAATATTGTGGAAGAACATTCTGTAGGAGAAGAGAAACAAGAGGCAGAAAAAGTATCTAAAAAGAAAAAGGAGGAAAAGCTATCAGCGAAACAAGCGGCTAAGAAAGGACGGCGTGGTCAGCAGGATGTTTCGTTAGATGATATTGCCCATTTATTCCGATGAGCTGCGAATTGTGTGATATTAAGAACGGGGAATCTAAAGCAGTGGTGTTATACAGAGATGATGCGCTGATTGTTGCTCTTCGCGATGCGGTTGTTGCTCCGGGACAGGTTACGGTATTTCCTGTATCACATTATACTATCTTTGAACAAGTTCCTGACGCTCTCCTCGAAAAATGTTCTGTGGCAGCGAACAAAGTGAGTATGGCAGTATTTGAGCAGTTGGGAGCACAGGGCACAAACATCTTGGTGCAAAATGGGTTAGGGGCGGGACAAAAGATTCCGCACGTTGCCATGGAAATTATTCCCCGGCAGGAGAAAGATGGCTTACCTTTGCAATGGGAACCAAAACAGATTATGGAAGATGACTTGGAGGTGGTATTCCAAACCCTGAAAGAAGGGTTGAAAAAAGGTGTTGCTTCTGAACAGCCAAAACCAGAACATAAAGAATTGTCTAAAGAGGAAAAACCAACCCTTGATGAAACAAAGAAGAGTAGCGAGAAGAGTGAGAATTACTTATTGAAACAGATTCGACGGCTTCCGTAGGATGGGTTTATGATTCTGACCGGTTAAGACGTAGTTTTGGTTCTTTGTTCTGTTCTAACAGCGTTTTTTCCGTAAGCTGTTCTACATATTCTACAATCTGCTTGCGCTTTTCTTCCTGAATTTCCAACTGCTGTAAGAAGAGGTCTAACCGTTTGTTATACGGATCATCTCCCCCCTTTTTCTTGGAAGGTGACATATAAGAGAGAATTTTGGCTTATTTTATAAATTTATTGATGGTGTTGGCTTTGTGTTTATTCTGGGCTAAAGATGGTGATGTGCTGGCCAGAAATGGTTGATGAATCCTAAAAACTGTTGACTGTTCCACCCCCCCACTTTGTCCTCCAAGTTATCAGCAACAATACCAATATAAAGAGGCGGTCCTGGTGAGAAAAGGTAATGGACAGAGACACCTAAATCGTGAGCATATTCTTTCCGACGGTGGAGGAGCTTTGCTTTCATGTTGACAATCTCTCCAAGATCAGCAATATGAGAATGGAGTTGGGTGTACGAGGAGAGAACCTTACACTGCTGTCTCAGTTCTTCTCCAATACGAGCGTAGTGGTTGAGAAATTCTGCCTGAGGAAGTGTTCCTACGCGGTATTGGCCAATAAAACCGCGAAGTTCTGTTTCTAACTGGGGAGGTGTTTTGTGAAATTGAGTAGGCCGCGGGAGGGGTGAGCTAGGATGGCGTTTATGAAGAATGTACAATGTAGAAAGTGTTGCTAGCCCAGTAAAAGCAAGCACTAACACTGTTTCTTCTGTCATGGGTTATGGAGTTATCGTTTTATTTTTAATGATGTGGGATATTTTGTTTATATGATGCAAACTATATATTGTATTTTGTGATATTATTAGAAATGATGTGAGGTTAAGACCACGGACGCAGTCCGTAATATACTAAAAATCTTTAGATTTCGAACGGAAATCTAAAGATTTTGGTATATGCAAGAAGGCAAAGCTTTCTGCACGCCAAAGGGAAGAATATCCCTTTGAGCGTACCAAATGAATTAGGTTCGAAACCTAATTCCTTTTAGTATAAGTTGCCATCATTTCTACTCAAGAAATAGAGAAACTACTCTATTTCTGAACTGAAAATTATTGATTTTCATGCTTAGAAAATCCGTTCAAAGATGAGGGGTGTAAAAACTACGGACAAAGTCCGTAGTTAGCCCAAAATGAACGGATTTTCTTTATTAAAAATTGTCGGACTAAAGTCCGAGGTACATGAAAATCTCTGATTTTCTGTACCGAAGGGAAAACTATCCCTTCGTGTATTAAACCCCGACAATTTTCAATTCCGAAAATCGCACGATTAAATACCTCGGGCTTTAGCCCGAGGATTAGTGCGATTTTCTTTATCTGCCTACAGCACATCTTTATGAAATTGTCAAGAGTAACTTTTATAAAAATGGTTCGGTTTGAGGATACAAGATGAACATTCAGTTTTACCCCTATGATTTCCGGTACAAAGTAGAACAAGACAACGTATACGTGTATCTCTATGGGAAGACTGTCGAGGGGACAAAACTATGTGTTCGTATAGTCCATCGGCCGTATTTTTACGCCCGATTGAAAGGAGTAGATATTCCGGCATTTGAAAAAAGGCTTGAAGGATTACATGTAGAACAGAAAGGGATGCAGGCAAAAGTAATGGGGTGGGAACTTGTGGAACGAGAACTGCTGGGGGTTACAGAATCTTTCTGGAAGATTTATGTCAACTATCCTAAAGCCGTTCCCCTGCTTGCGAAACAGCTTCAGGATTGGGGGGTGGAATGTTACGAAAAAGATATTGTATTTGTGCATCGCTTTCTGCGGGATGCAGGCATCATTCCCATGACAAAAGTAGAAGCGGTGGGTGAGTATGTTGCCGGGCAGTCGGTATGGCGTGTGCCTTGCTTTGAAGCGCATTCCCTTACATCTGTTTCTTCAGAGTTATTGCAGGCGTGGAAGATTCTCGCTTTTGATATTGAAACCTATGCGGAATCAAAACAAATTAATCCTCACAAGAACCCCATTCTGATGGTATCATTTCATGGAAAAGATGAAATGGGCAAGGAATTTCGAAAGGTGGTAACATGGAAGAAGTTCTCTTCCGCGCCGGAGTATGTAGAATTTGTGGAGAGTGAAGCGGAGCTGCTGCAGCGGTTTCGGGATATTGTGGTGGATTATAATCCAGATATTATCACCGGATATTTTACTGATGGATTTGACTTCCCCTACATACAGATTCGGGCAGAGAAGTTAGGGGTGAAGCTTGATCTGGGAGTAGAGGGATCATCATTGATTACCAGTAGTTCGTTTCGAGAAGGGGAAGCGCTCATCGAAGGCATCGTGCATGTGGATATGCTGAAATTTATTAAGCAGATTTTTGGCATGAATCTGAAAACAGATAGTTATACTCTTGATGCGGTCTCTTCCGAATTGCTGGGGCATTCCAAGCAGGTGGTGAATTTAGATAGATTGGCCTATGTCTGGGACCATGAGCCGGAACAGCTGGCAGAATATTGTGCCTATAATCTTCATGATTCTTATTTGACATTGCAGTTGTGCGAGACGCTGT
>CAYIBV010000054.1:0-8780 GCA_964361725.1 uncultured Methanosarcinales archaeon
GCTCCTTTGCTCAGACTGCCGTGATGGGCCGCAATGTGTTCATTGTAATACTGTGGATACATTTCTTTCAGATTATGCACCACCCGCTCTGTAGCGCTTCTGGTATTGGTAAAGATCAGTGTCGTTTTATGCTCCTGCACAAGAGTATGGATGGTTTCATACATTTTCTTATGTTTCAACATATAGTCTGTTTCTACCAATCCTTTCACGGGGCTGACAACCTGTAAGTCCATCTGCTTGAGAAACTGTACATCCACAATGCCGCAATCCCTTTCCGCATCTCCCGTATATCCTACTAAATATCGCGCTATTTCTTCCAGTGGAGCAATAGTTGCTGATAACCCTACACGCGTCATGCCTAGAGACAAACGTTGCAATCGTTCCACGGTCACGTTCAGATGCACTCCCCGTTTATTTTCTGCTAAAGCGTGAATCTCATCCACGATCAGCCACTGCACGCTCTTCAATTTCTCCTGAAATTTAGGCGAGTTAATCATAATCGCCAAACTTTCTGGCGTCGTGATAAGAATATGAGGAGTATGTTTCAACATCTTTGCTTTCTCTGTGGCAGTAGTGTCTCCCGTCCGTACACCTACACGAATCCCTAACTTCTTTTCCGCAAGCTCTTCCATTTCCTGCAAAGGCTTGAGAAGATTAAACTGAATGTCATAATTCAGCGCTTTCAATGGGGAAATGTACACGCAGTACACTTTATCTTCTAAAATTCCTTTCTTTGCTGAATCTACTAATTCGTTGAGAATGGCCAGAAATCCTGTTAAAGTTTTAGATGCTCCTGTAGGAGCAGAAATCAATACATTCCTGCGGGAATGGATCTCCATCACCCCATATAACTGCGGCAGGGAGAATTGTTTGAACTTAGAGAAAAACCACTGATTAATCAGAGGATGAAGTATAGATTTCAGTTGCAGTTCCGTATATGGTTCTTTAAGGGTAGTGATCATCGTCTGGAGTATATCATTTTTGAGAGAGGTCTGTTTATAATGATTATGGATGATTTATAATAAAGACAGTTTAAATATTCTGCGTGAGGTTGACCAGTGACCAGTGAGTCATTGCGCTTAAATAAGCGACAACCAGGATTTGTTTCTTATAGAACTGCGGTATAACAGTTATGTGCTTATGGGCTGTGTTACAGTCCTCAATACCCCCGAAAACGCGAGGTACAGGCGTTTTGGGGATAAGAAGAGTTATGTGCAATTTAGAAACAGGACAGTAGAAGATCTTTAAACTTATTCCTTTACGCTTGGAGATTTCTACTTCTTCTTCCACTTGAACAGAATAAATGTTGGTAGGGTTGTGGTTAATTTATACTTTTCTTGATCATATTTTTTAGAAGAGGATACTGGTTTAGCATCAACATAATCAATTAATTCAAATCCATTATTCAATCCTAATTTAATGAGAGTTTCAAAAGTATAACTATAAGTCATCATTTTTCCTAGTCCACCCAAGTTTGCTAACTTTGGACTTTCATCAAAATAATCACCTTGAACAATTCGTTTATTACCTGCTCTTTTTATGGATATTTTAGCTTCTGAGCTATTATTTAAACTCTCATTTAATAAATCAAAAATAGGGTGACCAGTAGAAAAAACAAAATAACCATTTTTCTTTAGAACCCTATTAACTTCTGAAAATAATTGATTTATATTCTTAACATAATGTAACGCTAAACCAGAAATAACCATATCAAAATAATTGCTTTTGTACTTCAATTTATTATCCATATTTCTAACTTCAAAATCACAATTAGGAATTTTTTGTTCTGTTGCGAATTTTACTAAATCTTTACTTAAATCAAAACCAATTATTTTCTTAGCCCCTTTTTGTGATAATTTCTTAGAATGATCTCCAAAACCACAACCCATATCCATAATAACTTTATTTTTTACATCACCAATAAGTTTAATCATGGCTGGAACTTCTATGTCTCTATTATAATCAAAACGAGATTTATCAGCCCTTCTTTCAAAATAGTGCTTAGCAACTTTATCATAACTTGCCATAGATTAAACTATTTTCAGGAAGAATATAAATCTTTTCAAAAATCTCCAAGCCCTATGAGTCCTGTTTCTAAACTTGCTCCGCTAACGCTACGCATCCCCACGTAAAGTGGGGAGGGCATAACATCATTATGTAAAATTAACAATAATTCATGCACCTGCAAAAATGTCAAGAAAACGTTTTAAAGAAATTATCGACCCCCTTGAAATTGGTGATCTCGTTGATGTTCATTATCCAAACGCAACAAAAAGATATTCTACAACTACAAAATAAAACTCAAAAAAACTCACTCGCCGTAACAATCTTCACTTTAGCAAATCTTTTTAATCTTCCAGAAATTTCTTCAGTGAAATAGCATTATATTTATCTATTGACCTTGTGACCAACAATAATGAAAACTGTTTATGTTCTTTCTGGAATTCTTCCAATCCTTTCCACTCTCTTGCGGGAATCTTGTCTGTAGCAGTGACATTGATTGCTTTTCCTTCAACCACAAAATCTACTTCTGAGCTCATATCAGACCAATAGCTAACTTCTTTAAATTTTTCTAAAAGCTTGATTAAAACAGTATTTTCAAACATTTGTCCTTCGTTCTTGGAATATTTAACCTCGACAACATTAATCAAACCATTATCCAGAACATACAATTTAGGAAGTCTGGCCACATCATGCTTTACTTTTGCGGAAAATGAGAAAAATGGAACCTCAAACAGAAGATATGCATCAGTCATGTAATTAATGTAGTTAGCAATAGCATCTTTAGATATGCCAAATGTCTTTGATAATTTATTGATGCTAACTTTCGCTCCCGCAACGCTCACTAGGTAGCGAGCTAAATTTAAGAGCTGCTTTGTATTTCTGATTTCGTACCGGTTAATTATGTCTTTGTGAACTATATCCTCAAAATATTGTTGAAGAAGTTTTAATTTCTTTTCGGGAGACTTCTCTAAAACTACTTCTGGAAACCCGCCAAATTTCATATATTCTTGAAGAGAAATTTTCTTGTCGAAAATGAGCACTTCATTAAATGAAAGCGGTCTAATAACAAATGATAGATTCCTACCTGTTAAAAGAGTAGAAAGCTCTTTGGAAAGCAAAGAAGCAGAAGAACCGGAGACAATAAATTTAATATTCTCTGGGAGGTCATACTTTGTTCTAATCCATCTTTCCCAACCAGGGATGTTTTGAATCTCGTCTATGAAGAAATAAACTATTTTCTTATTTTTAGTATGATCTTGGTAAAATTTAAGAACATCATCAAAAAGCGATATTTTTAGGTTCTGAGCAAAATTATAATCTTCTAAATTAAGATACAATAATTGGTCCTTACTTACTTTATCTCTCTTTACTAACTCTTTCATCAATTGTTGCATTATCGTTGATTTTCCAGAACGCCTAATTCCTTTTAGAACGAGGACTTCTTTTCTTTCCAGATAGGGATAGATTTCTTGAATATATTTTTCTCTAACTATTCCTGTATTAATATTACTTTCCCATATATTCCAACGTTTTAGTACGTTCAAAATGGTTTCGTTATCCATACAATCAGTAAAATGTGCGTGTTTATAAAGGTTTCCGTTATGATGGAAACGTATAACAAGAAACGGAAGAGAGCCCCAACGACCACTAAACTCCTATTGTTTTTGCCTTAACTGAACGTGATAAAGACTTCCGACAGCAACGCCTTACGTACGGTAACTTGAAAACTCTGCGCTACTCGCCTGCGGGCTGCGGTGCAAGAAATTTGAAAGCTATCAAATTTCTGCACAGAAATCAAATCGTTGTTTAATTTCTTGTGCTCGGGTGAGGGACGGTCGCTCACTATCTATTGGCTCGCTGCGGCTCGCTTTTTCAGTTACCCTCGCTCCCTAAACCTCCACCAAACATAACACCTCTTAGAACTCTCTTTCTGAAATAAAAGATTACATAGAGGAACCCCCCACGCAACTCTCGGAACAAGATGCGGGCATAGCGCCACATGGCACAGGCTTCAAGAGCAATGCTTTTAACAGGCATTCCGGCAAGAAATGACTGTGCTCCCTCCACTGTAGGAGGGAAAGTATGCTCTCACGCACCACTTTTCGAGCTGCATCCACAATGCAGCCAACATACTTGTCTTTATGGATGTCGACTCCAGCGTATAATTCTCTCATTCTGAATCACCTCGTTTTTTGCTCGGAAAGCTAAGCCACTATTTACTTCTTCAGAAAGAGAGTTCTACTGCCATCATCGTTAAGCAGAATTATTACTCGCCACCGACTGAAAACAATGTTTTAAATCTATACTAAAAAATTGGGCGCTTTGATGTCATCTATCGACTCATTCTATCATTCTTTATCTGAGTTTCATCTACTACCAAGAGGATTCTTCTATATGCTTCATCTACTGTTAAATCTTTATATCTTGTAAGACTTGGTTTAACTGCCTCAAATCTTTGTTTAACTCCCTGTAAATCTCCTGTTTGTTCAGCAAAGTCGTATAATTCAAAGAGTTTAGTATTCAATAATTCAAGAACATAAAATTCTTTTTCAAACCCCTCTAATCTTTCACTTTTTCTCAGACCAAAATTAACTGAAATTTCTTTTAATCTATTTATTTCTCCTCTCATAGTCTCATAATTAGGACGATATAATCTCATTCCCATTAATGAAGCAGTCAATCCAGAAAGCCCTTTTGAAACAGTTTTTATCCTTTTCTTCTCTTTGTTATCAGCGTAACCATCCAATTGTGCCTCTAAATCCTCAACTTTTTTATCAACATAAACTGGTGCACATTGATGCTGTAATCTAGAAAAAGATAAACGAGTTCTCCCGGTTAATTCTTCGATGGATTCAAAAGTTCGTTGATAATTAGCAACGATATCTCTATATTTATCCCATTCTTTTTCCAACGCCTCAGGATTTCCTTCTTTAATTGCTTTTCCTAAGCCATCAAAAGTAACCCATAAAGTCCTTCGGTAAGCATCTTTATGCTTTTTATCAATTCTTTCTTTACCATTCTTTCCACGTTGTTCAAATGCCTTATACAAATTATTAACCAAGCCTTCAAAATCATCTATTCTTCCTTCAAGTGAAGCAGTTCTTAATTGATCTTCAAGATTTAAGATTTCTGGAGAATAAATTTTTTCCTGAATAAAACGCTTTGCTTGAGCAGTTAAACCAAGTGCCTTCAAACCAGCATAAGTATAAACGCCTGAAAGCATAACGTGGGGGTCGTTAGCGATTTCATCAATATTTGCATCAGTCAACGGTCTGGTCAAAACAGCTCCCATAAAATATAAAGTAGGGACTCCCAAGCCTAAAACAGTGGCCCTAATTCCCTCTATTAGTACCTTTTTGGATAAACTTTCCTCTTGACGATTTTTAGTCATTTTGATACCTATTAATTCTTCACCCATAATAAATATCAGAAAAACTCATCTAGTTATAAATATTTAGTTTCTTGCGAGTGGTAACATAATTATTTTTGGGGCGCCCAATTTTTCTTAACTAGACTGTATTAAAACTAGGAGTCGGTGGCTGCGTCATAACTTGCTCAACTGACGTCTTGCACCGCCACATAAAGTGGCGACTGCATAACATCGTTATGTTTAATTTTCGAGCTGCTTTAACCATGATGGAACGTGTACTTTTGGTGCTGTCAGTAACTTAAATGATATTCAAATACTAGTTAAATACTAATAGGTACTAAATTAGTAATTAGACGGACAATAAGAAAATAATTTATTTCTGTATAGATGAAGTTCAAAAAATTTCTGGAAGATTCTTCTTTAATTGATAATCTCTCAATTTTAAACTAAGAGGAAAAAGAACAAACATAACCGCAAACTATTTTAACCCCACTTCTCTTTCTCACATTATGAAGCTTATTTTACTTGGCCCTCCTGGCAGCGGGAAAGGTACTATCTCTGAACAACTGACCAAAGATTTTCATCTCATTCATATCTCCGCCGGAGCCATCCTTCGGGAAGAAGTGGAAAAAGACACCACTATTGGCCGGGAAATCAAAAAATACATTGAGAAAGGCATCCTCGTTCCAGACCATTTAGTGGTTGACATCGTCAAGCTGGAAGTAAACAACCACAAGAACTTCATTCTGGACGGCTTTCCCCGTTCAGTGCAACAAGCACATGATATTGCAGACCTTAACATTGACACCGTCATTTATTTAGATATATCTCAACAAGCTGTTATTGAACGTTTTGCCGACCGCCGCGTTTGTCCTCAAGGGCATTCATTTAACAGCACTTCCCTCAAACCAAAACAAGAAGGCATCTGCGATTACGATAAATTGAAACTTATCAGACGCAAAGATGACAATCCCAAAATCATTACAGAGAGATTCAAAGTATACAACAAAGAAACAGCTCCTTTGATTGAATATTACCACAAGAAAGGAATCCTCAAGAAGGTTAACGCTGATCAGGAACCGGAGAACGTGTATAAAGCAGTAAAAGCTGTTCTAATTAAAAAATAGGCGAAAGGTATATAAACTTACATCCAGAGAGAAAACATATGAGCGAAGTTGACTTACATCATATCCATGAGGACTTAGTGACATTAAAAGAAGATATAGCTCTCATTAAACATATGCTCATTGAAGAAGGAGAACTTACTCCTGAGGCTATGAAACGACTAGAAACAATGCGAAAAACGCCGCTCAGTGAGTATAAAGAATTGTGAGATGTATGTGGCACGTACTGTTATCACCAGATGTTCAACAATTTCTAAAAAAGCAAGATAAACACATTGAAGAGAGAATACGAAAAGGATTAGAAAAGTTAAAAGCAGATAACCCTTTCCACTTCCTAGAACATTACGAAGGAAATGATTATTATAAATTCAGAATAGGAGAATATCGTGCTTTAATTGATATAGACTTTCAACAGAGAATGATCAAAGTGCAAGTTTTAGACAAAAGAAGCATAATTTATAAGAGAAATTAAAATGGTCAAACCCCTCTGCCTTGACACTTACTCAAAGAGGAAGTTCCAAAAATGATTAAATTAATCATTTTTGATATGGATGGAGTCATCTTCAACACAAAAAATTTCTGGATTGACCTTCATCAAGCACTAGGAACTTTAGAAGAAGGAAAGAAACTCACCACTCAATATCTTCATGCTGATTACCAGAAACTGGTAGAAGAAGTGGTGCAGCACTTATGGAAAGGTAAAGATGCCACTCCTTATTACCATCTCATTACATCATTGAAATATATTTCCGGCGTTAAAGCCGTGTTCAAAGAAATCAAGAAAAACGACTGGCTTACCGCTGTAATCAGCAGCGGAAGTATTGATGCCGCCCGACGGGCACAGCATGAATTAGGCATTGACTACATCTACGCCAACGAGTTAGTGATCAAAGATAACATCATCACGGGAGAATTCATCTGGCCCATCGCTGCCGGCAATGAAAAGAAAGTACAGATCCTTCAGCACCTTTGCCAAGACCTCGGCATTAAACCAAGAGATGTTATTTATGTGGGAGATTCTGACACTGATCTTCATGCCTTTCAGTTCGTAGGAACCTCTATCGCATTTAATACCAGTTCAGAAAAATTGAAGAACGCAGCAACTCATATTGTAGAAGGAAAAGACTTAAAGAAGATTCTGCCATTAATCAGAGAATAATAACCTGCTATCCTCGTAACACATCAATCATAGAATACACTTTCCCTTTCTCACCGGCTTCTACTTTCTTCTGTAAGAAATCCAATGCTTTCATCGTTCCCTCTACATACACTTCTCTGCCAGTTATATTATGAGAAAATTCCAATACTACATCTCCTTGTGGGGAAATAGCCCGATACTTATGCCATCCATGACCTCCTAATGCCTGTTCCGGCACTCCCATCCCCAACTGCCGTGCTTTGGTTCGTACTTTTCCTATCTGCTCTTCCGTAAAAGGAATACCTAATCCATTAAAACTGCGCACGACTGCTTTGGCTGTCCCACTGGTATCTTTTTTTTCCTCCTGATGGCTTTCTACCACGGACAAGCGATATCCCTCCAATACTCCCGGAAATTCCCGAGCAGCATATTCCATCATCGCCTGAAACGCCACTACCGGAGAAGCCATATTAGGCGCAATTACTGCGACAATATCCGACCCTCGCACTTTCTCTTCCAATGCTTCTCTATCTCCCCCCGTTGTTCCCATCACAAACGGAATGCCCCGACGGCAATAAAATTCCACATTTCCTTCCACCGCCTCTGGAATGGTAAAATCTACTGCCATAAGAGGATCATACCCTGCACAAATTATTTCAATACTCTCTTCACGATTGGAAGCAGGCAACACTTGAACAGGAAGTCCATTAACTCGTACTGCCCCTGCCCTTTCCCCCCGAAAAGAGTAAGGGACTAGCATATGCTTTCCCACAGTGACAATACGGCGTGCCACTACTGTCGCCATCTGACCGGGAAGACCATTCACTAATACATTCATATCTTTTTCATTTTTCATTTATTTTAAAAAACTTTATATACTACAGTGGCATATACAAATTATGGCCAACAAAAAACTGTATCTCAGCAAGGATAAGAAAATTGCCGGCGTGTGTGGGGGCATTGCGGAATATTTTGATGTTGATCCCACCATCATCCGCCTGGCATGGGTGTTTCTCACGTTATTTACCATGTTTTTCCCTGGAATTGTAGCATATATTATTGCGGCCATTGTTATTCCAGAAAGAAAATAAAAATCCCAATCGCAGCACACGAGAAACTGCGGTTTCTGGGGTTGCTTAGCAGC
>CAYIBV010000055.1:0-8437 GCA_964361725.1 uncultured Methanosarcinales archaeon
ACTCAATGTTTTTTCTGCAAAAAACCACCAGTGAATATCCAGTCACTCTGTTCGGGAGTTTGCTGACGCAAACCACTGGTGGAAAATGAGATTTTAGTTCATCAATAGGGTAATAAATCTGAATTTATGGAATTATACAGTTGGAGAAATTTTTCCTGCTCCAAGATAGAGATGACTTGATGTTCTTTCAAATCGTAAATTTCAAAGCGCTCTTTGAGCTGCTCTATGAATTCAAGGTATTCTTTAATGGTGGGATGAATGGTTTCTACAAAGAATTCATAGCCCGTGTTAATTTCAGCAAGAGAATTAATGGATGGATGCTGCTGAAGAAAAACAAGGAAATCATGACGTTGTTCCCGCTTGACTTGGAGAATAATCTTGGCATGGTAGTGGTACCCTAATTTTGGAAAGTCTACAAGAGCGGTAAAGCGGGTGATGATGTTCTCTTTCTGCATTTTGATCATTTTATCGTAAATGGTAGAGATAGGCATCTGGATGGACTGGGAAATGGAAGCAATACTGGTTCGCGCATCCTGACGGAGATAGGAGAGGATATGATGGTCTTTACTGTTCATTGTGCGTAGGAATATTTTTTGTTTAAAAAGTATTTTTCTAGAATTAGCGGAAAGTTTCCGGTGATAGTAGATTCACAGGTGTATTTCTTTACTTCTTCCGAAAGATTTCCGGCAAAGGGGGGGAAAGCGTGATTTAAACAGACAAGTTGGAATGTTGTATGGATACCATACAAAAAAAAGTCGACCCCTCGTCCAGAGCAGAGTGGGATACTCCCTCATACATTCTTGTACATAAGCCCGGAGAGGAGGTTATCTCTGGCAGTCTTTTCCCTCCAGGAGCATTGTATGTAGGATCATTTGATCCTTACGAAGCACAGAGAGAACACGAAGCATTTACACGACGACTGCAACAAGAACTTCCTGCCACAACCATAAAAGATGTTACAGATGTCATTTTAGAAAATGCTACAGGGCAATTACTCGACAATCTTCGGGCATTAGCAGCAGAACGAATTCCAACGTATAAGAATGAAGCACAACCGGACTTAGAAAATTGTCTCAATATAAGTAGGTATTGTGCATTAGAACTTGCCTCTCCCCAGACCCTCATTCAGCATATTCTTCAAAGCTACGCCATCACTGCTCAGCAAAATAAAGATGACAAAAATACAGGGGTTAAGCAGCAGACAAAAACAACACCGCTGGGAAATTTAGTATTTCTTCGTGATCAGCAAATTACCACAGATAAAGGAGTGGTTGTGGGTAATATGAATTCACTGCAGCGAGAACCAGAAACACACTTTATGAAGTTAGTCTACCAAGCATTAGGGTTTACTCCCATCTATGAAGTGTCAGCGCAGGAACGATTAGAAGGGGGAGATTTCATCCCTGCGGGAGATATCGCTTTCCAAGGTGTGGGATTACGCACCAAGTTTGGGGCGGTGAAAGAACTGCTGGAACAAGGATGTTATGGATACAATGAAGTCGCGGTTGTGATCGATAGGCAACCGGATAGGTCGGAACCGGAGATGTCAGAAATGCATTTAGACACGTTCTTCAATGTTTCTTCCCGAGGAAAATGTGTTGTTCTTACCGATCGCGTGGAAGAAGGAAACCCTAAAGAGTGTTATGTGGTGGTATTTACCAAAAATAGTGAAGGAATGTACCGGGTAGCACACAAAAATGATCTTTTTGCTGGGAGAACTGTACAGCAAAGAGAGTATGAGCATGGGCAAGAAAAATATCCAATGTTTCCGTTTCGGGAGTATTTGAGAGCAAAAGACGTTAAGATCATTGGCTTAAGCAAACAAGAACAAAAAGCATTTGCTCCTAATTTTCTCACCATTGGGGAAGACAAAGTTATTGTGGTGGACATTGCCGCAAAAGAAGAAATGAGAGATTTCTTCAAAAGATTTGATGATAAATTTAGCAAGAAGTTTGGTCCACAGAAGTTTTTCGACACAACAATAGATTACACTCGTCTTGGTGCGGAATACATGAATAAACTGAGTAAAGATAATATCCATGTCATTCCGGTGCGGTTTAATCATCTGAATATGCTCTATGGCGGACCACATTGCTATACCCAGATATTTAGGGGGATGAGATAAATGAAACAAGCACGAGAACAAGTAGTAAAAGCGGTGAATGAGTTTGTAGGCAACTACTTTAAGCAAGAAGAAGTAGCAGGAGCAACACGGGTGCAGCAGAATGATCGGTTTAGTGACATTGCCGTGGAAGTCAGCGAGTTAGAACGCATCATGGGATATCCTGAGAGGGAATTTGCCTCAGATTTTGTGAATGGTAATCCGCTTTTAGGAGAGGATTTTGTACGGGTGGAAGCTGATCGTAATTTCATTAATTTTCATGTAGACAGGACAAGATTTGTACAACGAACTCTTCAATCTGTGTTAACGGAAGGAGAACGATATGGTTCTACCACCATGGGAGAAGAAAAATTAGTGGTTCTGGATTATTCTGCCCCCAATATCGGAAAACCACTTCATGTGGGGCATATCAGATCAACAATCTTAGGTGATAGTCTTGTAAAGCTGCTTCAATTTTCTGGATTTAGAACTCACGGCATTAATTACCTTGGGGATGTTGGCCTTCATATTGGAAAGATTCTTCATGCATTTAAAACTAAAGGAAGTGTAGAACGATTGCAGGAGAATCCGGAAAAAGAACTTCTAGACCTCTATGTTGGGTTCTGTAAAGAGGAAGAAGGGAATCCAGAATTAACGCAGCAGGCGCAGAGACAAGTGCAGTTGGTAGAAGGAGACGATCCTGAAACAATGAAACTTCTGAGGGTTATTACTCAGTATAGCCTTGAGGCTTTTGATAGAGTATACAAACTTCTTGATGTTTCTATCGATGAAACTACTGGGCAGAGTCATTTTTCATCAAAAGGAAAGGAGATTGTCCTAGAGGGGGAAAGAAAAGGGATTATAGAGAGGACAGACAAAGGAGCGCTCGTAGCTCGATTAGGACAATTTAACCTTCCGGACAAAGTGGTTTTACGTTCCGATGGAACAGCTATATACAGCACGCAGGATATTGGATCGGCAGTTTCCCGGTATGAAGAACATCAATTTGACCGCATGCTCTATGTTGTGGGGCAAGCACAGGGGGATTACTTCAAACAATTATTTACCATTCTCAAAATGATGGGACATACTTGGGCGGATCGGTGCGAGCATGTTGGTTTTGGATTAATCAATCTGCAAGAAGGAAAAATGTCGACACGGGAAGGGACAGTAGTATATCTTGAAGAACTGCTCTTAAAAGCAGTAGACAGAGCACGACAGATTATCGAAGAGAAGAATCCCGCGTTAGAACGAAAAGAAGAGGCAGCGCGAGCAATTGGAGTAGGAGCAGTAAAGTATCAAGTGCTGAGTGTAGATAAAATTAAAGATATGAAATTCTCATGGGAAACAGCACTAAATTTTGATGGTAAATCTGCCCCTTACATCCAGTATACATATGCCAGAGCGAACAGTATCCTGAAAAAGGCAGGAGGAAGTGCGGGTGTAAGTGATTCCTCACAACCGTTCAATCCAGAACATCTTCAGGGAGAAGAGGAATATCAGCTCCTTCGAAGGATGGCTCTCTTCCCTTTAGCCGTAGAAGCGGCAGTATTACCTTTATTTCTAGGAAATTATCCTCAGAAAGGAAACAGGAAAGAGAATAAGAATGGGCCTCCGCAGCCGGAAATGATTGCCACGTATGCGTATGAATTGGCAAAAGATTTCAATAAGCTGTACAACAACGTACATATTCTTGATGACAAAGAAAAATTAGATTCACGCTTGACGTTAGTCTCAGCGTATAAGACCGTACTGAAAAATGCCATGGGGTTGTTAGGAATCGGTTTGCCGGAGGAGATGTAACAACCATGAAAAACGACCATACTACAACGGATGTTTTGGAACAACGAGCGAGAGAAGGAGATGTGATATACGCTGCCGGCCATCCGGATAATATGGCAGCATTGAAAGAGAGAACACCATTCGGACAGCAACTTGAAATTATAGACATCACTAAAATGTCTGTTCGTCCTTTCTTTGAACTTCTGGCAACAATGAATGGAATAAATCACACTAAAAGTGGATTGACTTCAGAGCAATGGGTGGTTCTTGATTGCGGGTTAATTCCTGGTGGGTACTTTGGATTTGCCCGAGAAGCAAAAGATTGCGATGATGAATTAAAACAGAAACTTCATGTTGACCCATCATATACTGGTCTTGTGCCGGTTTCAGAATATTGTATTATCCCTCGTCCTGTTTCAGGGGCATGGATTGGCCATACGTTGTCTGCCATCGAGCGAGGAAAGAATTATGGTATTCTCTCTAAACTAGTGGGGTTAAAAGCGTTTGGAGTAGAACATTATACTGGCGTGGCGCAGTATGATAATAATGCTGTGAGAACGCATTGTACGATTGCTGATTTAGAGTTGAGAACAGTGATGACTCCCGTTCATGATTACCTGGAAATGACTTTTATCTATGAACATCCTGTTGATCAAGAGAGTCTTGATGTTACGATGCAAGGCAAACGAGAAGTGAAGCCCTATTCGTTTCTTCTTGATCCCCATGATTTACACCAAAAACAGGAGATGCAAGCATTGACGGAAGAAGGAAAAAAGAAGTATGCCATTCTTTTCCCCGGACAGGTCTGGCGCGATGGAAAGTTGTTTGTGCCCATCCAAGAAGAATGAACCTATCTCCATTAATACGGAACTTAAGCAATCCTCATCCTGAGGTTCATAATGCCGCAGTAGATGCTCTGCAGGAGTACTTTTGGAACACAGATTTAGATCTTCCCACTCGCGACTTACGATATGTATACTGAAGGACGCAAATAATTGAGCAAAATAGTTGCGTCCTTCATATATAGTTGCGGATAATTATTGCTCAATTATTTATGTCCGCAACTATACTACGAAAGCTACGATCAATGGATAATCTCCTGGCACGAAGAGTATTGTATTTTTATGAGAGTGCCAGAAACAAGCCATTGCGCTTTGAGGAAGAATTACAGCAGTACGTTGCATCATCAAGAATAGAAGAGAATGAGTTTTATGAGGTAAAACAGTTCTTTCAGAAGGTTTCTCCGTTGTTCTCAGAGGTGGAAACAGTTGTAGACTGCTGTTCGGGAAATGGGTTGGCTGGATTGTTGTGAGGGCTAGAGGGAAAAGCGAAGAGAGTTACACTTGTTGACAAAGAAAAAAACAGCGATTTCCACCCTCTTATGTCATGGATAAATGGTCAAATGGAACTTCTCGTGCAGTATCTTGTTTTGGACATAGAAAAAGAAAGAATTCCAGAAGGAGATATGCTTACAGCAGTCCATGCCTACGGTTCTTTGACAGATACGGTAATACAGGAAGGACTAAGACGTAAGATTCCTTTTGCCGTGATGCCCTGCTGCTACAAAGACAGTGTGTATCTTCCACAAGGATCGCTTCCCTATTTCCAGAACAAACGAGAGGCCATCGATGCAGCACGGGTTACAGCTATTCAGGAGGAAGGATATCAAGTTGTTGTTCGTGCTATTGACAGAAAAGTGACACCAATGAATCGGATTATTATAGGGGTGCCTGCAGAGAGAGAGACAGCTTGTCCAGAGTAACGGTCTCTTTCACAGCACTTCCCGTATTAATGCAGACAATTATCTCTCCAAGTGTTACTTTTATTTTTTTTACTGCAGCATAGACTGAAGAAGACGTAAATTCTGGCGTAAGATCTTCTGTTTCTTGTATCTGTTCATGTGCTTCTTGAATTTCTGTCTCAGTAACAGAAATCATCATTCCTTTACTTTCGTTGATGGCTTTAAGCGCTTTAGCTGAAGCATACGATTCTGTAGCAATTATCCCTTCTGCGAGGGAGTCAGGAGCGTCTGGCAATGAAAAGGATTCTTTTCCTAAAAGATACGCTTGTGTCAAAGGATCGCCTCCGGCAACCTGTACGCCAATCATCTGAGGTATTTTTTTTATTTTTTTGCATTGGTATAATTCTTTAAAGCCTTTATAGATTCCCCAGAGATTTGTTCCATTACCGCAAGGGACGATGATTTTATCTGGGACCCCCAGTTGTTCCACAATTTCATAGGCGATGAGTTTGTTCCCTTCTTCTTTGAGAGGACACAAGCCCGGTGTAGCGTTGATTCCTTCAGGAGGATTATTACATACTTCATTATAAATCTCTTCGTACGATTTATCTTTCTCTACAATTTGTGCGCCATATTCTTGTATCATTTTCTTTTTCTGCTCTGAGGTAGAAGAAGGAATAAATGCAGTACAACTAAGACTAGCCTGACAGGCGTATGCCGCAGTAGAAATAGCGGCGTTCCCAGACGAAACGAGAAATATATCTTGCTTGATATTATTCTCAAAGAGATAATTAAAGAATACAATATTTTCTCTGTCTTTAAAACTCCCAGTGGGATTTTTAGACTCGTCTTTGATATATAAATTTTTTATTCCCATAACTGAGGCAAAGCTATTAGATTTAATGAGTGGTGTTTTAGCCATGGGAAGCATCATGTTAGTGTTCATAAAAGGTAAAAATGTGGTGCCGTTATTGGTATTATATATTATTTCCAAGTACCCATATCTCTGGTCGTGGCGTGGGCAAGTAGAGAGGGTAATAGCAAAAGGGAAAATTGTACCACACTTAATACACTGAAGATTAAACAAGAGATCTCATCACCTCCATATCTAATGAAGTTGTTATGGGAAGTGATTGTGACACTCTGCCCAGTAATTTCAGAGCGCCGATCAAATCAGGGAGGGGAAAATGAGCATTTCCATTCTGTTGTCCGGCACTATAAACCTGCGATGGTTGTACTGAGGGATGCACTTCTGCAGCAGGCATTCTATAATAAACAGGAACAAGCAAGCTGGTATCTACCCCTAATTTTTTAAGTATGGTCATCGTTGCTTTCTGTTGCGGAACGTACTGTTCTTCCAAAATGGTGATAGAACAACCACTCTGTTTTACTTTCTCAAGATATAGGCAGGCATCAAGCAAAGCACATTTTACGTGGTCTCTTTTAGGTTCGTACAAATTGATGTTTCCTTTCTGGAGAAGAAAATTTCCGGTTAAAGGGTGTTTGTAGGCATGTCCTTGGGCAACGAGGTGAGCTAAAACGTCTTTGGCGGCGGGGACTAAGTCTTGCTCATAGACAACATGATCTGGAAAGAATCCCCATGCCTGCAATTGTTTACAATATTCTCCCTCATCGAGAACAATGGGTTTTTCCTGAAAATGAGGATTATAATTGTCAATGAAAAGCCATCTCTGCATGGGATAGCCCAAAAGACCTAGAAGATTGCTCATAGTACTCCCTACTTGAGCACTGAGTTGATGATCCTCTCCAGGAGTCTCATTAGTGTAAATGTGCGCTGCTTCTACGATAACGGTCAATTCTTTTCCCTGCGATGGAAATTCTATATGTAGCCATGATGTCATGTATTTCTCCTCCATTAAAATTATTTTAAAATTATATAGTTAAGAGATAAGATCACTACCGTCGTCTACGTATAGAAAGAACGTCCTGATACTTGGTAGATATCTTGTAATTTCTCATAGTCCCTGTAAAACTTAAATGATTAATATACTTTGTGACCACCATAAAACAAAAAATAACAATTATGTTCTAAATAGAACTTTTGTTCGAAAAAGAACTTTTCAGTTAATTTTATAAATAGAACAGTATTTTATAAACTATGCCAACTACCACCGAACTTACAGAGAATTATCTTAGAGAACATCCCAGCATCAAAGACTGCCTGAAGAAAGGAATAATCAATTATTCCAAGCTGGCGAGGAAGATTGGGAAAGAATTAGGAATTGAGAAGAAGACCAGTATGGAGGCAATTCTTATCGCCTGCAGGCGGTTTGCCGTCAAGATTAAGAAAGAAGAGGTTCTGGAAGAAAAAATACTCACCATTCTTCAGCAAAGCACGCTGGAAATTAAAAATAAAGTGGTGGTTGTTATTATTCAGAAAAGAGTGCCATTAGAAATCATGGAAAGAGTAGAGAAAAAAGTACGGAAAACAGAAGGATTATGGTATCTCATCGAAGGAACAAAAGTGTTCACGCTTATTATCTCAGAACAGGATTTAGAGGTGGTTAAAAATAATCTGAAGAAAGAAATAATCAAAACATCAATGGGATTAGCATTAATAACACTCAAAAGTCCGGAAGAATTAGAGACAACGCCGGGTGTTATGTTGTACCTTTATTCTCTCTTAGGTGATCAGGGAATAAATGTTGTAGAGACTATGAGCTGCTGGACAGATACAATCTTCATTGTAGAGGAAAAAGAAGTAAGTAAGATTATTGGTCTCTTCCGCTTTT
This sequence comes from uncultured Methanosarcinales archaeon, assembly GCA_964361725.1. Lineage (GTDB taxonomy): Archaea > Nanobdellota > Nanobdellia > Woesearchaeales > GW2011-AR9 > CAYIBV01. The sequence goes on from CAYIBV010000055.1 coordinate 8,378, forward strand.
CTGCGCTGTCAAAATGAGGCTGGCGGACCACCGGTCAATAGACCGGTGGCATGTTCGCTT
>CAYIBV010000056.1:0-8333 GCA_964361725.1 uncultured Methanosarcinales archaeon
ATGTAGATTCTCTGGTGTTCATATAGTACACACAAAGGGACTAAACCCTTTGAGTAGCAAATGCATTATGCATTTGCCACAAACAAAGGTAAAAGACCTTTGAGTAGCAAATGAATATAGCATTATCCATTTGCTACAATAAAAACCTTTATATAGAAGTGTATCTATGACTCCATAATCATAATCAAAAAGGGTAATAACAGAGCGAGGGTGCAGGGAACATGAAAGATTTTTTATTACATTTAAAGGAAAAATTTATGCGGCCATCGGACGATGATGGCGCTGAACATACTGAAAATAGTTACGTGGAAGTGGCACCGGTGCAGAAAGAGGACAAATCTAAAGTGATGGTGCGCCCGTTTGTCATGGAAGAATTTGAAGACATTAAAGAAGTTTTGGATGTGTTGCGGGAAGGGACGACGATTGCCCTTGTCAATATCAAGCCGTTAAAAGACAAAGATCTTGTAGAATTAAAACGGGCTATTTCCAAATTACGAAAGACCTGTGAAGCCATTGATGGTGATATCGCCGGCTTTGGGGAAGATTATGTGGTAGCAGTTCCGTATTTTGCCAGGATTCACCGCAGCAGTTTTTCCAGTGCCTCTGCACCACGGGCGGAAGAATAAAAAGAAAAATAAATTATTCTATTTTTTGCTCTTCTTTCTTTTGTGTAAAAAAGGTAGAAAGTTATATAAATGAGCGTATACTAAGAAGACCTATGACTCCACAAGTACAACAAATAATAGAAAAGTTAAGTCATATACAGTTAGATTTAGATTTTATTAAAAGTCATATCTCTGATATAGATTTAGTTCTAACAGATGACGATATGGATGCTCTTCAAGAAGCAGAAGAAGATTTAAAGAATGGTAAAACAACGAGGCTAATGTAAAAGTGTATTCAGTACACACCTCACAGAAAACTGAGCAATTTCTTAAGAAATTAGATGAGCACATTCGAAAAAGAGTAGAGGAGCGATTGAAGAGACTTGCTGAGAATCCTATCCCTTCAGATGCAAAGTTTATTGGTCGAGATGACCAACATGAAAAAATTTTCCGTTATAGGATTGGCGATTTCAGGGCATTGTACAAAGTGAAAGATGCTGAGAAGATAGTTCTTGTTGCAAAAATAGACAAGAGGCCTCGGGTGTATGATCACTAGTGTCTTTCTGTCACTTTCTTAATACTCCTAGAATTTCTCTTACCGAGAAATCTTTTTGTTTAATGGATATTTATCTTTATTTTTCTTAAAGAAGAATAAGTCTCGTAAAGTTTAAATAACAGTGCCCAGATGAATATGTTTACGCCACGGTCGCATACTCAGAAACTGCGGTTTCTGGTCGCGACCTATCCAGAATCAATTAGTATTGCATAACTCATGTTCGTGCCACGGTCGCATCCTTGAAATCTGCGGATTTCAGGCGCGACCTATTAAAGTTGAAATAGTATCACACAAATCATATTTATGCCACGGTCGCATACATGAAAGGTGCGCCCTTCAGTCGCGACCTATCAAGAATCAAGTAGTATCACACAAGTTACACTCACGCCACGGTCGCATAACCTGGTATTGCGCGGGATTGCTATTGGCAATTGTCAATAAGATTTGCCCCAATACCATACAAACATTCCGTCCCTCTGGGATCGCCGGTTCAAATGCACCTTTAACAAAGCTGCACCAAAGCTTGGGTGGGGCATTCGCTCTGCTCAGCCCCACGCAACGTGGAAAGACAGCTTAGTGCTTGAAAGTCCGGCCCGTGGCGCTTTTTTCTTCTTTTTTCAGACCAATAAATATATAAGTTAAGAAATGTTTTCTAGAGATAAAAGAAGGATGATGGGATGAGCAGGTTACAACAAAAGATGCTAGTTCTATTTTTAGTAGTTTTTACTCTTATCCTCAGTGGATGTTATCAGGGGAATAGCTGTCAGAATAGCAATCAGGCTCGGTGTTATGGTGGGATTAGTGTACTCAAAGATGTGCCTGCAAATGCCGCGTTGTGCAGTCAAGCATTCTATCATAAAGTGGGCGGAGTTTGTCTGTTGAAAGAGACTGATCTTTCCTGTAGGCAGATTCTCGCTAAACCGCTGGCAGAATTGGGGTATACCCCTACTGTAAATAGTGATAGCCATAATTTCCCTTATGGGGGAGGAGATTTTGTGACGCCCAATGATGCCTCGCAAAGTATAAGAGCTGTAACTTTCTGTGGCGTTCCTCTCTGTGTGCGAAATGAGGACTGTGGCATTCAACAGTGTTATAGAGCGGAAGGATGGGCAGCAGGAATTTGTACACCAACATGTAGTTCTAATGACGATTGTATTCCAGAATTAACGGAATGTCAGGTCAGAAAATGCGTTCCTATTGATGGTAATCCCGATCCGACAGTCTCTCTGCAACGAAGTATAGGGTCTCCTGACTTTTTGTTTAGGGGAGGGATGTATGATTCAGAGTACGTTCGGTTAGAAGGATCGCGTGTTGAAGGTAATGATTTAGTGTTAGAAGGAAATGCCAGAAGCTATCTCATTAGACCCTCTATTGCGAATTTTCCTACTACTGCGCTGACCGTTGCCTTCTGGATGAAATCTGACCAGATTTGGACAGCTCCCATAGGAAATAGTGATGGTGCGGGGTTAGTATCGTATGCGGTGGGAAATGGAAATAGTGCCAATGAAGTTCTTCTGTTTTATTATGCTCAAACCCAAGTCCTCAAACTGGCAGTGGATCATGATGGTGGTAATTCTTTTCAGACCTCTGGTATTTCTGTCCCCACTTTGTTTAATAATAACTGGCATCATGTTGCCGTGACTTGGGCGAGCAATACCGGCCGCATTAAAGTCTTTATTGATGGACAGTTGGTTCATGATGGTCTCGCTAATCCCGTGGCCCGAGGCCGTTCGTTAACGAGTTCTATCAATAATCGGGGTACGTTAGTATTAGGACAAGATCAAGATAGTCTTGGTGGCGGGTTTCAGGCATCGCAGGCGTTTAAAGGAAGAATGGACGGCGTCATTTTGTATAATTATATTCGCAATCTCACGGAAATACGACAATTAATTTTGAATACAGAAGAGCGGCCAGTTGCTCTTCAAGATGCTGATTTTGATGGCATACTCAATCCTAATGACAACTGTCCTCAAGCGAGTAATCTTCCTCAGTCTGATGGGGATCACGATGGAGATGGTGACGCTTGTGACAATTGTCCCGCAAGAGCTAATGCGGATCAGGCTGATAGTGATGGTGATCGCTTTGGAAATGTCTGTGATGTCTGTCCTCAAAGATCAGACCGGAATCAGCGTGATGCTGATCGTGACGGGATAGGAGATTCTTGTGATAATTGTCCTAATAATGCTAATCCCCATCAAGAGAATATCTGTCGTGATTCTGATCGTGATGGCATTGGGGATTCGCAAGACAATTGCCCCGGCCACAGTAACCAAGATCAAGCAAATGCTGATGGCGATGCACAAGGTAACGTCTGCGATGAAGATGATGATAATGACAGATCTTTTGATGGAAGAGACAATTGTCCTGTTCACTCCAATGCAAACCAAGTCAATACCGATGGCGATGCTCAGGGTGACGCTTGTGATCCTGATGATGATAATGATGGTGATCTTGATGCTGCTGATAATTGTCCCGTTGTGAGTAATGCCAATCAACAGAATTCTGATGATGATGTATTAGGAAATGCCTGTGATAATTGTCATTTAATTGTTAATCCTGATCAGCGCGATACAGATAGTGATGGTATTGGAGATTCTTGTGATAATTGCCCTTCCGTACGCAATGGAAACTCTCCAAGAGAAGATAATCAACAAGATAGTGATGATGATGGCCAAGGGAACGCCTGTGATCAAACTCCTTGTAGTATTCATGCTACAAGTGTTAGAGGTCTTTGTACCTGTGATGTGAGTTGGCTTAATACTAACGGTCAATGGAATGATGGCTGTGAAGCTGCTCATCTGGAAATTTGTAATAGTTTAGATGATAATAGTAATGGTCAAATCGACGAGGGGTTCGATCTTCAGACCGACAGTAGAAACTGTGGCCGGTGTAGTAATAGATGTGAACAACCTATAAGAATGTGTCAGGCCGGACAATGTTTGTTAAGTGTGGGTTGGGATTGTCATCAAAACCAGGAATGTGCCTCTGGATTGTGTACTCTTGTAGAAGGGGTAGGAAGACGAGCTACCTGTACTGCCCGTGGAGCAGTGGCGGAAGGAGAAGCATGTTCTGTCGCGGCGGATTGCAATCAAAATAATGGGTTATACTGTTATGAACAAGCCTGTCGTCGTGACACTGACGGTGAGGGCATTCCCGATGCGTACTATAGCCAAGGCGTTCTTACATTAGACGGAGATAATTGTCAAGATGTTCCAAACCCGGATCAGTTAGATACGGATGGGATTGTAGAACGCCCGGGAGAGGGGGAAGTGCAGGGAAGGGAGTTTGGAAGATTATTGGGCGATGCCTGCGATCCTGATGACGATGGCGATAGTGTTAACGATGATCAGGATAATTGTCCGTTGATTGCGAATAGAGAACAAATTGATAGAGATAATGATAGGTTAGGGGAAGGTTGTGATATCTGTGATGCTAATCCTGCCAATACTGATACTGATGGCGATGAGAAAGGGGATGCCTGTGATAATTGCCCTGCGGTGGCAAATCCCAGCCAACGAGATACCGACGGTGATGGTGTGGGCAATGCCTGTGATCCTGAATTTGATGATGTTGATGGTGATGGAGTGGCAGACAGACGGGATAATTGTCCTTCTGTTTCTAATGCCAATCAACAAAATAGTGATCGGCATGCACAATATGATGGAGATGGTTATGGCGATGCCTGTGACACCTGTCCTCTTGTCGAAAATATTAATCAATTGGATACTGATAATGACAGACAAGGGGATACATGTGATTCCGATGATGATAATGATGGCATTCTTGATGTGAACGATAATTGTCTTTTTGAACATAACCAAGACCAGCGGGATAATGAGGGTGATGGGGCTGGTGATGCCTGTGATCCCAATGATGATAATGATGGCTACGAAGATCGTTTAGACAACTGTCCTTTAGTCTCTAATACTGCTGCGTATGGGGATGATGTGAATGTGGTTGACAATCAATGGGATACGGATCGTGATCGCAGAGGAAACGCCTGTGATCCTGATGACGATAATGATGGTACTCCTGATGTAACTGATAATTGTCCTTTACGAGAAAATGAAGATCAGCGTGATAGTGATGGTGATGGCCGGGGAGATGCCTGCGAAAATGATGACGACAATGATGGCATTTATGATGAAGGGGATAACTGCCCCATTGTTTCAAATCCCGGTCAGGAGAATAATGATCAATTCGCGATTTATAGCTATTTCTATTCTGTGCCTTCCGATACTCTTGGCGACGTCTGTGATAATGATGATGACAATGATGATGTTCCTGACGGGGTGGACTTGTGTCCTCTTACGTATGATGCTGGTAGTCTTCAAGAGGATATTGATGGTGATGGCAAATCCAGCGGCTGTGATCCCGATGATGATAATGATGTTGTTCCTGATGGATTAGACAATTGTCCTACGATTGCCAATCCTGACCAGTCTAATATAGATTCGTGGCTGGATCGCTTTGGCGATGCCTGTGATCTTGATGATGACAATGATCGCATTTTTGATGATGTAGATAATTGTCCTCGTAGTCCTCATACTCCCAATCATGACCAGCGTGATAGGGATGGCGATGGTCGCGGTGATGTCTGTGACGATGATGATGATGATGATGGCATTACGCTTTTTGATAACTGTCCTCGTATTGCTAATCCCGATCAAAGAGACTACGATAATGACAATCTTGGTGATGCCTGTGATGACGATGATGACAACGATGCCATCCCAGATAGAGAAGATTATTGTCCTTTGCTGCGCAGTGAGCATGATCCCTTAGACAGCGATGCGGATGGTATTCCCGATACCTGCGACAACTGCGATAATGTGGCAAATGCAGATCAGTTGAATTTTGATGATGATATAACTGGTGATGCCTGCGACAGGAATTATGATGGTGATAATTTTCCAAATACTATTGACCAATGCCTGATGACGTCTATTTTCACAGGGAGAGAAAATATGTTCAACGAGCAATGGACTCCCTCCGCGCAACTTACCCTGGAACGGCAACTTGCTCTGGACGTTGAAGGATTGTGTTCCCACCGCCAATCACCTTTGTGTCCTACTGATGCCCCCTGCTGGGGTTGTCTCGAGGGCAGCGGATGTTTCGTTCATGATGTTGATAAAGATGATTGTATAAGCCTTTCTGAACTCTTTGCCGTGGGAAAAAATCGCGGCAGTTATCAGGAACTCCTTTCTGCAGTGACAGAAAGTGCTTCGTTATGGTGTGATGAATAATGGCAGCTCAATGTGATCCGGAAAAAGTACGGCGGTTGCAGCAGTTACACAGTTCCCTGCAGAAGCTGCAAAGCGCGGTAAAAGAAAAACTTGATCAATGCGCGTCGTATCTCACGGCATCGCCACAGTCTTCTGCACCGCAAAATAAAATCAACAAACCTATAATTATTGGTATTGCTTCTGTGGTTATTATTGCTTTGGTTTCTGTCCTGTTCTTTTTTTCCGGAAACTTTGTAGGAAAGGCCATTCATATCACTGCAGAAAACCCCGGCACTTCCGGAATAGGATTCAACGATATCCATGAAGGGGTTTTTACCGCATACATTGTCGTGAATCCGTTACAGGAAAGTGTGGGGTTCGAAATAAATCTTCGGTATGACTCCGCCACGATGGATTTTGTAGAAAGCGGCATGTGGGTCAATTCTTCCGTTCCGGGTCAGGCACGTCAGGGACAACCAATATATCATCGCGTCAGTGATGTTCCCGGAAGTGTTCTGAAACAAATTACCATTCGTGGGTTTAATCTAGAGAAACCGTATTTACAGGGAGGGCAAGTTTCTCTTGCTAGTATTCCTTTTCAGCCAAAACCGGGGGTAGCACAAGTTCAGTTGATCCTTCATAACATTACCATGGGAGATTCATCATCAGCATATCTTACCGCTGATTCTTTCCGATCCTATCCGGCAAATTTGGATCAATTACGTTCTCTCTGTGGCAATGGGCTGGTTGACCCCAGTGAAAATTGTATCAACTGTGCGGAAGATTTCCATTGTGCGGAAAATCAGCAATGTTCTGCGCAAGGAGCATGTGAAGAAATACAATATGACGGCGATCGTGATGGCGTGATGAATAATCTGGATAATTGTCCGATAGACCGTAATCAGGGACAAGAAGATACGGATGGAGATGGCGTAGGTGATGCCTGCGACTTAACACCTTGTAACCTTAATGCTGAGATTCGTGAGGGGACGTGCCAATGTCTTGGCCAAAACCAGAATGCTGACGGATTATGGACTAATGGCTGTGAAGCAGTTTCGGAATGTACTGTTGATGCTGATTGTGGAGCAAACAAAGTATGTCAGCAAAGACAATGTGTGGAACAAGTGCAACAGATAGTACGTGGTGATGTCTTTACCGGCCGTCCTCAGGAATCTGATGCCAGCGGCACGATCAATCGTGTGGATGCCACGTTGTTAGATTTGATCGTGTTATCCAAAGATGACGCTTCCTGTGGGAATGCCGGAGGAAATGCCTGTCCGTACGTACGTGGTGCTGGTCGGCAGAATTTCAAAGCATGCGATGACGGGCAGTATACATTAAACGATCAGCCGGCGTTACCATGTGCTGGGAATAGACCGTTGCGGGAAGGAGACGTTTTTACGGGCCGCCCTCAGGGCGCTGATGCCAGCGGCACGATAAATCGCGTGGATGCCACGTTGTTAGATTTGATCGTGTTATCCAAAGATGACGCTTCCTGTGGGAATGCCGGAGGGAACGCTTGTCCGTATGTCCGTGGAGCGGGGAGGCAGAATTTCAAAGTGTGTGATGGTGGGCAATATACGTTGAATGACGCTGCTGTTCTGACGTGTTAAGAATACTCTGTGCGAGTTTTATGAAATCGAAAGATTAATTACTTTCACTTTGAGAGTAACGAGCGAGTTATTTTTACTAACTCTTTCACAACTCCAACTTTTTGATAGACCATAAATATGCTTTCTTCAGTCACATCAAAATACTCATGAGCAAGAAGATTGCGCTTGGATGCAAGAGACTGGAGCTTTTGAGAAAGGTCAGCGGAAATGAGTTTTGCTTTTTCTAAGAGCTGAAAAATTTCTTTATGCATGAAAATGTCGCTGGGTTTAAAACCCCGTCATTTATGGCGACATTTTCGGCATGCAAGAAATAAGATAACAATCTTATTTCTGC
>CAYIBV010000057.1:0-8290 GCA_964361725.1 uncultured Methanosarcinales archaeon
AAAACCCAGATAGTATAATAATTTTTCGATGTCCCCTTAGTTCTTATTGCAGCCCAGCTTTTTCTCGTCATAAAAATACGTGAAACCGTCTCATTCTTTTGAGCCTAAACGTAACGTTTATATACTTAGGGCTCCCTAAGTGCAGTAAAGAGGTGTATACAATGACCCTAAGTGCACAAAATACAACGGAAACACAGCATTCGCGCGTTTCTGAGCATTCATTTGCGGGGAATAAGCCACTTGCAGCGATTTACATCCGGGTTTCTACAGAAGATCAAGCACAGCATGGGTTTTCATTAGCAGGGCAGGAAGAGGCATTAAAGAATTACTGCACAGCATTGGGGTATGAAATTTACAACGTGTATCGCGATGAAGGTAAATCAGCAAAAGATATTAAACATCGTCCTGAAATGCAGAAACTTTTAAGTGATGCTGAAAATAAATTGTTCTCAGCAATCTTCATTTACAAATTAGATAGGTTTAGTCGAAGCTTAAAAGATTTAGTTCTTACGGTAGACAAATTAAAAGAGTGGAATGTGGATTTTATTTCCTTGCAGGATCGCATTGAAACTGCTTCTGCCTCCGGAAAATTAATGTTCCATATCATTTCTGCGTTTGCCGAATTTGAGAGAAATGTTATCGGAGAACGTACGACTTTTGGCATGGATCGAAAGTCGCGAGAGGGGGGTGCGGTAACAAAGCCCCCTTTTGGATATGATATGAGAGATAAAAAATTAGAAATTGATCCTCTTCAAGGACCAAAAGTGAGTGAGATGTACACATTGTTTTTAGGGGGGAAAAGCCTCAATAAATTAGCGCGAATGAACAATTTTACTGTGAATGGGGTTAAAAAAATTCTCTCTAACAAAGCTTATTTGGGAAAAGTTAAATTTGCGGGAAACGTCCACGATGGAGTTCATGTACCATTATTAACAGAAGAATTATTTAATCAAGTACAAGAAAAATTAAGAATTAAACATTAAATATTTAATTAAATTATTTGTAACCTTAATTATTGATTAAAGATTAAAATAATTAATAAAATAAAAGATTTAATTTATAATTAAAACGCACGGAATTCTACCATTCTTTGAATGGTGGTTTACCATCCGTAAGCCACTGATTATCTTATGGAATTCCGGCGTGCTCAAAAACCACCTCGTAGTTGTTATCATCAGCAGCATGCCACCAGTCTATGACTGGTAGTTTTTGACATATTAAGAACTACGCTGTCTCTTCTACAATCCGTAAATGCCTCTGAACAACAAGGGGAAATGTGGCTTCTATTCTCTGTGCAATAAGATTAGTTAAATGAGTAATATCTTCTTCTGGCACGGGAACTGTGCTGTACACGCCAATAGATCGTTCCATGCGCCAATAGCTGGTAGGTGAACGTTTTTCTTGAGGGATATAACAAGGAAAGAGTAAAGCAACAACTCCCGTGTCCAATGTAAATTGTCCTTGCATCAGCCAGTCGTAGTTATCCTCCGTGCAGGCATGGGTGGCTTCAAAGCCAAAGGAGTATACTTTTCGACATAAGCTGATTAAATCTTCCCGGTCGAATTCAGAGTCATTATACGCTTTATTTAAAGTACCAACCAATGTAAGATTATCGTACTGTACTGGAAATCCTCGAAGAGGAACTGAAATTAATGGAGGTGTGGCCATGTTTTACCTACGTTGAAGAGAGCGGTATAATTGTTCCATTTCTCCATTACGGGAGGCTGGTCCCGGTCCTATTTCAAAAATATCTGTAGGAGTAGCAAGATCACCTTTTACGACAAAATATCCCTGACGTTCAGAAGGACCAACCACATAATCTCTGTCTGTGGTTAAGCGCCGTTTGAATCTATCTGTAGCATCATATACTCTTACTTTTTCTAGTAAAAATGAAGCTTTTTGAGCAATTTCTTCAACAAATTGTCTTGCATTCAGTGGTTCCCTTAGCAATACAACAATACCCCCTTTTGAGGAAGTAATTTCAGTGATATCCATAACTTTAGAAAACGTAGGGTTACTTTAAAAACATTGTGGTTAATTATATAATGTATATGCTTTTCTAATGCTTATTCTATCAGCACCACCTATTCTAAAAAAGAATGTAATGATAAATTGACGAGATTCTCTTTGGCTTGTAGTTCTTTAAATGAAGGTGATAATTTAAAGAATAATTGGTTATTCACCAGAGATCGAAGCAAGGGGACGCCTTTATCAATCAATGAGGAGATACATTCCGGTACTAACCCAGAAGGAACACGCGCTTTGGCAGAAATTTCTTCATAGGATAAAGGCATCGTTTCCGTATACATCACTAAGAAGACTTTTTTCTCCAATTGATCTAATGGTTCTACTGTTGGTTTTTGCAATGGCTGCCCAAAACAAAGCTGTAAATTATCTAAGCGCTGGCACATCTTTTCTACTCTGATTTCCATCTCCTGAAGATAATCAAACAAGGCCTGAATCTCTGTGGTATTCTCATTTATGCTGGAGAGATGTTCTTCAAGTGCTTCACGGATGTGTTGAAATTCGTCCATCATTTGTATAGCGCTCTGACTCATTGTAGTATTTTCCCGACGATAAATTGTTGTACAAGCAGTTCTATCACCTGCTTTTACTCTACCACCCACCTGTTATGGAGGAATTGTCAGGTGGTTTAAATACATTTCGATTTTACTAAAAAATGGTGAGAAAATATATTTAAACAGATTTATATTTGAAGCACAATATGGCAGAAACATTTTGGGGGAAAGTGTTAGAATTCATCGTGGGATGGATTGTATTGCCAAAATTATTGCCCATTATTATTACATTACTATTTGCTTTTTTAGGGGTGAATCTTACGGAATCAGATGTTATCACCAAAATACTGGAAGGGATGATTAATGTGGTATTATTCTTTGTGCGCCGGCTCATGGCGTGGGGATTGTTATTGGAAACATTGTATAAAGTGGGAGTATTTGGGATCATTCTCGAGAAAATTAAAGATTGGCTTTAAGAAAGATTCTAAGAAAGATTTATGTAGTAACAGGATGGAATAAAGATTCATGACTATCCGCTCTAAGAAAGATTTGGAAGTGCGCTTAAGCAAGCTTCAGAATTTTGAGAATCCTTCGCAGAAGCTGGAGCAATATGCTACACCCTCTCCCATCGCTGGGGAATGGCTTTGGACGATGTTTATGAAACAGGAAATACAGGGAAAGATTGTTCTTGATGCCGCCTGCGGACCGGGGATTTTAGGACTGGGATCACTATTATTGGGAGCAAAAAAGGTGTTTTTTGTGGATAAAGATAGAGATGTATTGAACATATGTAAAAAGAACTACCAAGGACTGGCAAAAGAGTATCATTTAGGAAAAGCAGTATTTATGTGTAAAGATATCAGTGCATTTAACGAAAAAGTAGATGTTGTCATACAGAATCCCCCTTTTGGCACAAAATTAAAACATGCAGACAAAGAATTCTTGGAAAAAGCTTTTTCCCTTGCCCCATTGGTCTATAGTATGCATAAATTTTCTACAACACGGTTTGTAGAAGCCGTGGCAGGGGATTACGGGTTTACGATTACTCAGGTATGGCGTTATGATTTTCCCCTCAAAGCAATATTTTCATTCCATCGGAAACCCCTCCGGAAGATTGATGTGGGACTGTGGAGGATGGAAATAGTGAAGTAAATTCATCTTTTTCGAGGCAATGTTTTTAAAGTCTGGTTGATTTATCTTCAATAAAGTATTGCTTCAAACTGTTTTGGAAGAAAAAATGGCTGAAATATCACAAAAAAAGGAAGATGCTATAAAATACGTGGCAGGAAAATTGAGCATTCCACTTTATTTCGCAATTGTGGTTGGCGGAGTTACCAGTTTAGCATATGGTCTCCAATTATTTTCTCCAAAAGTACAATCTTTGGAATCCGTAGTTCTTATGGAGAAAGAGCAATTCACTGTAGACCCAAGCTTTCTGAGTGGAGCTGCTGATTCACGTAACTGTTATCATGTTGTTATAGATGATTACAAAGTTACTTTCTGTAGCGATGATCCGTTCTGGAAGAATGCTAGATCTGGCGACCAACTGGGAAGTGTACAATGGGAGTGGGCAAGCACGTTAGGGAGAAATCCTGCCGGTGCCCCTGACAATATGCTAAGATATGAGAAAATGAGAATTCCTGGAATGACTGGCTCCCCGGAAACACAAGAAAGAAAAGATTAAATACTTGTTTTATTTTATCAGGAAACGATAGACATGTGCAAACTTAAAACGGTTTTAGGTGTTAATATAGGAATTTTTTCTGTGCTAGGCTTAATTCATGTGGCACGATTATTTATGCAGTGGGATGTACAGTTTGCAGGCTGGAGTGTTCCTTTGTGGCTCAACGGAGTATTTGTCGTGTTGGCCGGAGTGTTAGTATACTTAAATGCGAAACGCCTAAAATAAAATTTAAAGATTAAGATGAAAATTACCATTGATACGCAGCATGATTCCTTTGAGGACATTAAGAAAGTATTTCATCTTCTGGGAGGGATTCTGGAACGGAAAGGAAATGGAGTCGTCACAACGGAATCAGGCAGTCCCGTAGACACCAGCAATTTAATGAGCATGTTTGGTAATGATTCCACGACAAAGAAAGAAATGCCTGATACCGCACCTGATTTTAGTTCTTTTCTCAATCTGACAAAAGGACAGCAGCAGAAAGAACCACCGGAAGATACAGAAAAGATTGAGATGTATTAGGCTTTAACGTCATAGTTCTGTTCCTCGAGCAATGGCTTCTCGTAGTTTTGGACTGTCGTTATGCGTCCAGAGAATTCCTTTATGTCCATCAATGATGAAGCCTCTTTCCTCGAGGTATTCTAATATCACATTTAATGTTTGTTGTGTCATAACTTTAAGCAATCAGTATACACTTTTATTCTTTTCCGGACAGAGCCTCATGCGCACAAAACTTTAAAAAGGGAGTTGGAATAGACCTTTCATGAAATTTAACGAATTAGCATTGTTAGAACCGCTGCAGCGGGTGGTGCGCGAAGAAGGCTACCTTGTCCCCACCCCTATTCAGGCGCAGAGCATTCCCTTTCTGCTGCAAGGTCGTGATCTGCTTGGCTGTGCACAAACTGGCACCGGTAAAACCGCCGCGTTCATCTTGCCCATTCTCCAGCACCTCAGCCTCAAAAAGAGAGTCATGTCCCAGAACACGCCCCGTGCGCTCATTCTCGCCCCCACTCGAGAGTTAGCAGCCCAAATTGGCCAGAGTATCCGCACCTATGGTAAGTATCTGCACCTGAGCAGCACCGTTATTTTTGGCGGGGTACCACAGCACCCTCAAGTCATTGCCCTGCGCCGCGGCGTCGATATTGTCGTCGCCACCCCCGGCCGCTTGCTTGATTTGTTAAATCAGGGCCACGTGCGCCTGAATGGAGTAGAAATTTTTGTGCTTGATGAAGCAGATCGCATGCTGGACATGGGTTTTATCCGTGATATCAAAAAAATTATCGCTGGCCTTCCTTCGCCGCGCCAATCGCTATTTTTTTCCGCCACGCTCGAGCCGCAAGTGATTGCCCTTGCCCGCACGTTAGTCCATAATCCGGTTCACATCACCATAGAGCCGGAGAAACCCACCGTTGAGAGTATCGAGCAGAAAGTATATTTCGTGGATCGGGATGCGAAGGACGCTTTACTCATCAAATTACTTCAAAATCCTGCCGTCACCCGCGCCATTGTCTTTATACAGATGAAGCATGTGGCTAATAAAGTAGCGGCGATGCTCCGCCAGGCTGGCGTTCGTGCTGATGCCATTCATGGCAATAAGAGCCAGGGGGCGCGCACGGCAGCGTTGGAAACGTTCCGGCGAGGCAAGGTGAGAGTACTTGTAGCGACCGATATTGCCGCGCGGGGAATCGACATTGATGGTATCACTCATATTATTAACTATGAGCTTCCCAACACCCCAGAAACATATGTGCACCGCATTGGGCGCACTGCTCGTGCCGGCGCTGCGGGAGAAGCGATTTCGTTTTGCAGCGCCCCGGAGCGGGACTATCTTCGGGCCATTGAAAAGCTCATCAACAAGCCGATTATGATTGTGCGTGAGCATCTTTATCATTCCGAACGGGCCATGCACGCCAGCGGTCAGGCAGCCCGTCCTTTGCCAAGAGGAGGAAGATCTGGTGATAAACGTGGTGCTTTTTCGGGAAGAAAGGAGCATTTTCAGCGAAGGAAAAATTAGACTTAACGGTGTTAAGTTTGTTTTCAGTTACGAAGCACCAGAAAACCGTGTTTTCTGTGCGCAGAAAATCCGAGATTTTTTTGCGTTCTGAAAACCTGAGTCCGCAGAGTTATTACTCGGGGCACCGTTGTCCAATCAAATGAGCGACAGCGATATATCAAAGACAATCGTCAAAGGGCACATTCAAAAAGAGTTCAAATGTTTCCATTCTCATCGAGCTTAAGCAATTGGTATACACTTCTATTCTTTTCCGGACAGAGCCGTTACCTACAAGAGTACCATCACCAAAACTCCCAGTATTAATATGGGAATGAGTGCCATGAGAACGAGTTTTCCAAATTTAGGAGCGCCAAACCAGTAGGCGATGCCGCCTTTAACAGCTATGTTAGTGAGAATAGCAAGCAGAATGCCGTTACGGGCTAAATCTACGGGAAGGTTGTTCACCGATAACTGGGTAAGGGAAAGGGTAATAGCATCTACGCTGGCGAAACCAGACAAAAAGCTCACAACGTACACTCCCTGTGAGGAAAAATAATAATCAGCTAATTTGACGAGAGCGATAATCACGGCAAAAAAGAAGGCAAATTTTATGGCAGGAAGAAGCGTAAACGGAGAAGATAATTCTACGGGAGCTGAAGTTTTAATCGCTTTCTTCCATAACATATAACTCATCAGGGCAGTAACCGCAGCAATGATCAGGATAGGGGGAAGAAGTATGAAGAACAAAGCTTGATTTAACACGAACACTTCAAACAAGGTGACGGCAAACATACCAAGATTAGCAATGATGACACCGGCAGCAAGAGAACGATAAAATCCCTGCTCTTTTGAACTGCGTACAGCAAAACTGGATGTGGTAGCGGTACTGCTGGCAATGCCCCCCAGAAAGCCAAGAAGAGGAATACTTCGTTCTCCATATTTCCTGAGAAGAATGTAACCCAAGAAGCTAAGAGCAGAGATAAACACAACCATCAACCACGTGACGAAAGGGTTGAATAGTTCAAACGGACCATAACTTTCATTGGGAATGAAAGGAAGAATGACGAAAGCAATGACGGCAAATTTAAGCGTATCAGCCAATTCCTGCGCTTTGATACGTTCCGCAAAGTGATGGAGGAACGTACGAGAGTATAAAATAACCGCAAGAGCAATAGCCAGTGAGGTGGCAAGTTTAAACTGCCTTTCGTACACTAAGATACCCAGAAAGAACGTTAAGAATCCTGCCACTTCTGTAGTGATACCAAGATGTTCCGGCCGCTTTCGATTGGCAAGGTAGTAGCCAATGACAATCAGGAGACCAATAAGCACTATTGAGGCAAGAAGAATCCATACAGAATATTTTTGGGCAAGATAAGCGGCAATAGCCCCACTGAGAGAAATCAATGGAAACGTGCGGATGCCGGCATATTCATATGTTTTTTTCTTATAGCGGGCGTATTCCCGTTCCAGGCCAATCAATGCTCCCAACGCTAAAGCAATGAAGAAACTATATAATAATTCCCATTCTATCATCTATCACACCTGTACCTACAGTAAGAAAGAGGATTTTAAATACTTATTGCTTTATTAGTTGCGGACAAAAGTTAATTCTATAAGTATTTCCCCAACTAATGTTTGAAAGACACGAATCATTTTAAATTATTTGTGTCTTTCATTATGTTTTTGCTGCATTAGCAATACGTTTCTTCCTTCGTTCTAACAGAACTTTTGCTCCATTGACATGGCTACGCATGCTTAACCTGCGCTTACGGAGCGTATGCATTTTTCTGACCATAGACTGAAGTGAAGGGAAGGTGCTTATAAGCTTTTCGATGGCTCATGTTTTGTTCAAAATTGCAGATAATAAGCAATAAAAAATCCCAATCGCAGCACAAGAAATACAACAACGATTGTATTTCTGTGCAGAAATGAGATAACTTTCTCATTTCTTGCATCTAGTCACTACGTTCGTGACTTTCCTGACGGAAAGAGCTGCGGGGTATTTAGTTAGTTGGGATTTTTTAATCTTGAATGGGTAATTATAATCGTTGCAAGCACAAAATGAAGCAAAGACTTCATTTGTGCGCAAGTGAA
>CAYIBV010000058.1:0-8258 GCA_964361725.1 uncultured Methanosarcinales archaeon
TGTTCTCATTTTCCACTCAATGTTTTTTCTGCAAAAAACCACCAGTGAATATCCAATCACTATGTTCGGAAGTTTGCTGACGCAAACCACTGGTGGAAAATGAGATTTTAGAAATGTCCTGTAACTTTTTCTTTCAAAACAACGCATAAATAAACGGTGACACAGCGATGCTTTGGCCGAAGATAATTAACGCGCCAACTAAGACGAGCATAATAATAATGGGAGTTAACCACCATGCTTTGCGTACTTTCAAAAAGTCCCAGATTTCTCCCAGGAAAGATTTATTGTTACTCATGTTTTAATTAAAAATCTGTTCTCCTATAATAAGTTTATGGATTTCTTCCGCGGCAAGTTCATGGCCTCGTTCATTCCAATGGCCGTCTTTAGGAAAGTGCAGTGGTTCCTTTGTCTGGGTGAATTCTTCACGAAAATGGGGAAGAAGGAAGAGACAGTCTATGTTCTCGCGCTGGCAGAATTCCTGTAATCTTCTGTCTGGATACAATGGATCCCATTCCACAGTTTTCATCTTTGGATATTGTTCCTGAAGAGATGACCAGCGGGTATCATCGACTTGATGAGGGTTGGTGAGAATAACGAGGAGAAATTTCGCTCCATTTTTTTCCGTGAAAGCTTTGGCATTAAGGATAATTTGTTCTGTGATAAAGAAGCTTTGATGGAAATTTTTGTCTTGCGTGTTGTAGACATAAAAGTCGAGAGGGATGCCATATTCTCCGTAGCGCTTAAAGTAGATGCTCTGTTTCAGAAGGTTTAGTCCTTTAGAAGCGTAGCGGAAAATCTTAGATGATGCTACTATTTTTTCCGTTGCAGATGGGAGGCAAGGATTTGGTTTGTATTTGAGTTTATCTTCTTCGGGGAGGAAAAAAGGACGGCACTTATCCGGCTCAAGGGAAGGATTAACATTCCGGAGATCGTTCTGGGTCAATAGAGTGAAAATAACAACGTCAGGATGATATTCAGGTGTATATTTTAAAAGAGCGAGGAGATACTGGGCAGTGCCATAATTGGAGACACCAAAATTATAGACTGTGTTATTTTCATTTTGTTCTTTCATTCTTTTTTCCAGAAGATGTGCTGTGGAATTTGTTTGATCTACCTGAAATGCTTCCATGAACGAGTCGCCAAAGAGAAAGATTCGTCGTTCATTGCTTTTCTTTTCAGGAGAGAATTCTTCGTCGATAAACCCATCACTGTTAGAGGTAAAAGAATGGCAGAATTCTGTTTTACACCACCACGTTATCTTGTTGGGAATGTGGGTGGAACCCAGTAGTGAATCAGAATGCCATGGTTCCATATCTTTCATGCCAAAACGGACAAACAATTCTAATAAGAACAGGAGTAATATGATTGTTGTCAATGCAAGGGTGATGTTTTTTACAAGTGTTCTCTGTTGAGGTTGGTGTTTCATGGTTGGTCTTTTAGGGCTGGTCTTTTATATTTTGTCTTTCATGCTTTCATGGTTTGTTTTTGAGGGTTGTGGGGATAGATTGTTAATTGTTCTCTGGGTTTAATGCAGGATTAATCTGTTTTGCAAGGGTGTATCCTAATAGGAAATATCTTTTCGTATTGCAATGGCCATCATGGGTATAATAGAACGTATTATTTTTATTCAAGTGGCGGAAAAGGGGAAGGGGATCAACGTAGGAAATATTGTTTTGTTGAAAGAGAGTGTGAAGGTCTTCCTGAAACCGGAAGCGGGAAAGGGCACTGCCATTCTGGTACATGGCATTGTACATGTGATCATCAACTTGTTCTTTGAGAGGGATGAGAAGAACAAGAAGCTGTTGATTATTGTTGGTTGTCTCCCGTTTGAGTTCCACAAGAAGTTTTTCTATGAGGGGCAAGTTCTGGCTGTATTCTTCTTGCTGGTTGAGGGAAAAGACGTCTTTCTGAAGAATTCCCTGTTCTCGGAGGAAATCGCCAACAGAGGAATGAGCAATAGCATTTGCGATGAAAGTACAGGCATGACTGTTCCTTGTGCACGTGGAGAGGATACGTCTTTGTGAAGAGGCTGCTCTTTCTTTTGCGATAAGGCCATTGTTCTTGTCAAGCTTATACAAAGATTGTTTTCCCAGATCATTTCCTACAAACAGACCGATGACAATCATGTCGGGATGGTAGAAAGATGATTTTTGTTTGATGAAAGCAAGATACTGGCTGAGGTCATATCCCGGAGTGCCGGCGTTAATGACCGTGTACTGTTCTCCCAGAAGTTTCTGTGTTATTTGAGGAAAGGCCTGCTCTTGCGATACCCCCGCGCCATACGTAAATGAATCTCCTACAATGAGGATGACGTTCTGTTCCGAAAGAGGCTGGATATCAAGTTCTTTGTTGTTTAATCCGAGAGAATTGTGTGTAGTCTTGACAAAATATTCTGTCTGAAGGAACTGGGCGTTGCGATAATAGCCTTCCCACTGTGGAATGTTCCGGAAGCCAAGCAGAGCATCAGGTTCTGTAGCGCTGATTTTCATGGGATAAAACAGGCGGAGGGAAAGTTCTAATAGTATGATAAAAACAAGGATAGTTCCCACAAGGAGAAAAATGTTCAGTATCAGAGAGTTAGTCTTAGTCTGTGGCATACTGTTCACTGTCCCAGATATGCTGGGAATTGTTTTCACGCGTAATGAGGAATTTGTCCATGATAAGATAATCAATGCCCGTACCCATCATGCATTTATAGGCATCGAACGGAGTGCAGACAATAGGTTCGCCGCGGATATTGAATGAGGTGTTGATTAAAATGGGAATCCCTGATAATTTTCCAAATTCTTTGATGAGGTCATAGTACAAAGGGTTTTGATGGCGGCGGACAGTTTGCAGCCTGCCGGAACCATCAACATGGGTCACAGCAGGTATTTTAGCCCGCCATTCTTTACGAATCGGATACACCATCAACATATAATCTGTAGGTTGGGGGATGGGAATATCACAGTCAAAATATTTCAAAGCATCGTCTTCGCAGACGACGGGAGCGAAAGGACGGAATTTTTCCCGGTGCTTGACTTTAAGATTAAGAATGTCCTGCATTTTAGGGTTGCAGGGGTTGGAAAGAATACTTCTCGCTCCCAAAGCACGGGGACCCCATTCCATTTTTCCCCAGAACCAGCCGATGACGTGATTGCTGTGAATCAGCCGGGCCACGGCTTTGAGCAGTTCTTTATCATCGGGGAATTCTGTATATTTGATATTATTCTGATCAAGGAAATTTTTGATTTCTTTGTGAGAGTAGCTGGGGCCAAGATAAGCATCTTGTTGTATGAAATGTCGTTTATGGCCGAGAATGGTATGGTAAATATAGGAAGCAACGCCGATACTAGTTCCCCCATCAGTGGCGTTAGGTTGCATCCAGATGTGTTTGAAAGGCGTGTTTTGTAATATTTTTCCATTGTAGACACTGTTCAATCCACAGCCGCCGGAAATGACGACGTTATCACATTTGGTGACACGATGAGCATGCGTGAGAATTTTGGTCATGATATCTTCGAGAATCAACTGTACGGCAGCAGCGATATCTTTATGGCGTTGGGTCACTTCTTCTTTGGGATGTCGTACCGGACTGCCCAGAAGCCGGCATAATTTCGAAGAAGGCATGCGGTCTTTGTAATGGAATACAAAGTAGTCTAAATCCAAACGGTAACTTCCATCTTCTTTGATATCAATGACACGGAGAAGTTTTTTGTACATTTCATTTTTATTTCGGTCCATCATGCCATAGGGACTGAGACCCATAACTTTGTATTCGGAGTTGTTTACACTAAAGCCAAGGTAGGCCGTGATGGTGGAATAGAGAAGGCCTAACGAGTGAGGGAAGCGGATTTCTTTCATCAGATGGATTTCGTTTTTATCTCCCAGCCCATATGTGGTTGTCGTCCATTCTCCCACACCATCAACGGTCACGATGGCTGCTTTTTCAAACGGGCTGACGAGGAATGTGGAGGCGGCATGGGCTAAGTGATGTTCGATGAACAGGATATCTCCGTTGTAGCCCAGACGTTTCTTGATAGTTCTAGGCACGCGCAGTTTTTCATTGATCCAAGCGGGAGTGGAGGAAATGAATGTTTTCATGCTCTTCGGAAACATTTCCAAGTGCTGGGCCATGAGGCGTTCAAATTTAAGGAAGGGCTTTTCGTAGAAACCGACGTATGTAAGGTCTTTACTCGTAATATTTGCTGCTTTTAAGCAAAAATTGATGGCATTGATGGGAAAAGAATTGTCATGTTTTTTTCTGGTGAAGCGTTCTTCTTCTGCGGCGGCGATGATTACGCCGTCTTTCAGCAGCGCAGCGGAGGAATCATGGTAATAGCAGCTAATGCCGAGGATATACATTGTGTTCACCTTTAAAATTGCCGGTAATATTCTTTGATGGGTTTCCGTCTGATGTTGAGATCAGACCAATAGGTTTTTGCTTCTTTGGAGAGTTTTCGCTCCAGGAAGTGTTTTCCTACGATCTTTGCAATAATGGATGTGATGCCTACACCGAGGAGATAGACAATAAAGAGCAGAATAGAGTTAACGATGAGAGTGATGTTCTCTCCAAATTCTTTCATTCCTGTTTTCAGTCCGGTGAAAAATGCCTTTGCTTTGGTCATTTGAGTAATCTCCGCAAGAGCAGGCCTAAGAAGGTAATTCCTACTGTAATGACAGCAATGTGGGAATAGTCCCATGTGCCGGGAAGTTTTTTAGTCAATGTCAGGATGAAGAAGAGGAGGGTAGTGAAGATGCCATAACTTATGAGGAAACCAAGATACTTTCCCCAGATCTGCAGAGAATGATGCTGTTCAACGTTCATAGAGTGCTGACAAGGGTTCGCTTTATAAAGTTTTATAGATTATAGTTCTATGTTTTAGAGAAAAGCAAAAATAAAGAAAATAGTTAACTATTAGTTGCGGGCTGAGGTAAAACTAAGTATGGCTTAGTGGGGACAGGATTAACTATTCTGACTAAGTCGGCCTGTATCTGGTCATAATCTGGATTAGGGGATCGTCCTACATCCCTCGCTTTGTAAAATCCAGTGCAATTTGCTTCTATAAGACTACCCCTTTTTTCTATCCAAAAAGTGCCTTCCACTTTAACAATCAGTCCTTCTTGAAAGGGTAGTTTTCCATCATAAAGCCTTACGAAATGCTCTCCTGGCCAAATAGGACTGATTGAATTATGGTCGTCGTTTAAAATCGTTAATGCTGTTCTTTCTTGTATCATACTACCTTTTTTAGGGAGAAGATATATAAAAATTATGTAATTGTAACAGTTATTTAAGATTAGTGGTTTTTGGAGAAGCTATTACTAACAATGTGGGGCGAAATTCTTTCCACACCGTGAGAAGAGGATACGTTCCCATACAGCGCAGGGCAGAGAGGATTTTCTTTATCCCTCTGTGATTGCCAAAGAAAGGGAAAGGAACGTACTGAAAGGTTTCAATGATGAACCTATGGCGCTCAAAGATGTAGCGGAGCATTCGGGCATTATATCCTAGTGTATGAGTGGGATTGCTTGTGATACCGCGGAAGAAGAGGATATCAAGCATAGGTCCGATGCTGGTTATGTTAGGGGTGGTGATGATACATTTTCCTTGCGGCTTGAGATGTTTTTTAATCTGTGTTAATGCTTTTCCTACGTTGTCGAGATGTTCTATGACATCAAACATAGTTATAACATCGAATTTCTCGTTTAAAGAGAAGGTTTCCGCATTTGCCTGGATGACTTTGGGGTGAGTGCTGGGAGCAACGTCGATGCCTTGGAGAGAAGAGGCGTGTTTCTCAAGGATGCCGAACAACCATTGTTCTTTCTGTTCCTGGTTTCCCTGCCCGGCGCTGCCGATATCAAGGACAGATTTGCCGTGAACGTTGCGGAGGATTTCTGTTAACGTCTTTTGTGGAAAATTCATTCTTGGTTGTTTGGTATAACAATATTTATAAACGTTTCCTGCTTTTAAAATGAAATGAGTATCGTTACTATTCTCTTATTCTTTGTGTATCTGTATGGGTTTGGATTTACCCTGACACGAGCGCTGAAACTGAAAAGAGAGGGTGATGCGTTTCAGCGACACGTGATGCGGCTGGGTATTGGTTTAGGAGTATTTATTGTTCTGGGGACGATGTTGAGTATGCTTCGTATTCCATTGCACTGGTGGCTGTTTTTGATATTGTCCCTGGGGTATCCTTTGTATACGTTTGTCATGAAGCGGAAGAAGTGGCGCAGAGTTGTTTCTTCTTTAGACGTGCGTCATGCCCGTGTCGTGTATGTGATTCTGCTCGTATTATTTTTGTTTAATATATTTATGTATGTGAAAGGCAGTTTTGCCTATCCTTACATGGAAGATGATGATCCCTGGACATATGCTCGGGAGATGAAATTTGTGGCGACGGAAAAGACGTTGAACGTGCCGTATGTCCGGCCGGATAATTATCTTGATCCCTATCCTCCCGCCTATGCCTTGCTGATGGGGGTGCTGCATCAGACCAGTGCGGAAGCGCAATGGACTATTAAATTCTTTAATAGCTTAGTGATTTCTTTAGGAATATTGTTCTTTTTCTTCATGGTGCGGCGATTAACAAACAACGACCAGGTAGCGTTAGCGAGTACGTTCGTGTTGTCCATGCTGCCCTCATATTTAAGCCACTTTGTGTGGTCCCATAGCTTGATTCCCGGATTGTTTTTTCTGCTGGTGTATAGTTATGAACAGATTACTGAGGACAAAAGATGGATGTGGATTGCCGGAGTAATTACGGCGGGAATTTTATTGACCCACCCCCATCAGGCGATTAAACTGGCAATCATGACCGGGTTGTATTTTGTGGTGAAGTGGGTGTACAGCAAGAAATTTCCTCTGGAAGTATTCTCCTCTGCGGTTGTGGGGTTAGTGCTGTCATTGTCGTGGTGGGCGTTTAAATTTAAAAGCATGGTGGCGATGCAGACGCGGGGAGGGGGAACGGAAGGCCTTGCTTCTGCGGCGGGAGGAGTGATGGGAAGCAGTCTGTTTTCAAAGCTGGGAGCGATTACAAAAGGTCTTCTTGATCCCAGCGGGGGAAGCGCCACACGAGCATATTCTTTCTCTGATTTTGTGGTGGCGCAGAAAGGAAATATGATCAACCAGCCCATTGGCTGGGGGATCGTGGTGACGTTACTGTTGGTGCTCACTATTATCATCATTGCGGTTCGCTATCAGAAACTGAAAGAGGAGAAGAATTCCTGGATTATGGTAGTGCTATTATGGTTTGTGTTTACGTTCCTGTTTGTGAATTCGGAGACGTTTAATTTACCCATCGGATTTGAAGCGTTCAGGATGTGGATGTTGTTAGCCATTCCTGTTTCTATTCTGGCAGGAGAGGGAATGGTGTTGGTGATGAATAGTATTTCTCAGATCAAGTATGTTGTGCTGGTGGTCTTGGTCGTATTGTTGTTTATGACATCAGGGTATCAAAAGTATGATCATAATACGAATCCGGGATGGCCGCCGGGAGGGAGATTTGTCTCTGGAGAAGAGCTGGGAGGATTTATCTGGATGAAAGATAATTTGCCTCTGAATAGCGATGTGTTCTCGTATAGTTCGAAAGTGAATAAGTTTGTGTATGGGGTAAACATGAATGCCTGCCTGTGGTGCGAGAGTTATCAGCAGCTGAAAAAAGATAAAGTGCTTGAGAAAGATATGATTTTTATGCATCAGTGGCTGAAGCAGAATGGCTATGAATATGTCATCTTTACGGCGCGTGATGTGAAATGGCTGAAGAATGAGTTTTATAAAGAGAACATGGAATGGGATGAAGCAAAAGTGCAGGAATTATTTACCCAACGGGTAAATGAAGCGGCACAGATGAAAGATAAATTTTCTATGGTGTATCAGGCGAATGGGTTTGTGGCGTTGAAAGTGTTATGAAGATATTTTTTATTACCCAATAATAATCTGCAGCTTGTTTTTATCGACTGGTTCAAGTATGACTTCCTGTCCTTTTTTCAGAGAGAAGAATTGTGCAAGGTTCTTTGGAATGCGTACATCAAGAGCATTTCCTACTTCTGAGATTTTGCTGCGGGCACGTAGTCCCCACAAGCCACGACGTTTCACTTCTTCTTCTATGGTATCTGATGCTGCGGCTTCAAATAAAGTCTCTCCACAATGCTGACATACCAAAGCTTCAAATGTGCCAATATTCTCTCCTAAGAAAATGTATGGTATTCTTTTTTTCTGGTAGTTTCCCATGTTGCAGGTTGTGCAGTTCATAGTATTCACCTATTTTGATTTCCAG
>CAYIBV010000059.1:0-1696 GCA_964361725.1 uncultured Methanosarcinales archaeon
GTCATAACCTATGACATTCAGTATACACTTTTATTCCTTTCTGGACAAGCCCACTCAAAAGAAACATTTATATAGTACGGTTTGTTCATCTGGAACCAGAAAACGAGGAAAAGATAGATGGTTGAACAGAGCAGTTTTAGAGGGATCATTGATTTTTTAGCGGCAGTAGGCGTATATGATGTCATCCTGCCGTTCTTACTGGTATTTACCATTATGTTTGCTATTCTGGAAAAAACAAAAATCCTCGGGTATGAGAAGATTGACAATAGGGAGTACACTAAAAAGAATCTGAATTCCATGGTGGCATTCATTATGGCGTTTTTAGTCATCGTGTCTACAAAGTTAGTGGCGGTGATCAATGAAGTGATGGCCAATGTCGTCCTTCTGGTGATTTTAGCGGTATGTTTCCTGCTTCTGGTAGGTGTATTCATGGGAGATAAAGAATCAACACTGGAGAAGTATCCAGGGTGGATAAAATTTTTCATGGTCATTATGTTTATCGCCATCGTCCTTATTTTCCTCAATGCCTTGGACTGGCTTCAATATGCCATTGGCTTTTTCCAGAATTCCAGCGGACAGTCTACGGGAACAGTGATTTTTATCCTTATCATCTTGTTTTTCATCTGGTTTGTGACACATGATGCACAGCCTAAAAAAGAGGAGAAGAAAAAAGATTGAGGATAATTAAGGATATAACGTTATCAATTGGAGGTTTACTATGGTGCCAGCAGCATTCGCAAATTTTGGAGCAACTATGGAGGCATGGGGAGTGATGGATGTTATTTTACCATTCCTGTTAGTATTTACCATTGTCTTTGCAGTCATGCAACGGACAAAATTATTAGGAGATAAGAAAAATATTAATGTGATTATTGCGTTGGTATTAGGATTAGTGTTTGTGGTGCCCCACACCAGTGGACGATATCCTCTGGGCTACGATCCCGTACAAGTGATGAATGATGTCCTTCCCAGCATTTCATTAGTAGCCATTGCTTCTATTATGCTGTTGATTCTTCTGGGAATCTTTAGCAAGACCTTTTCCAAGAATATGGCACCGGTTATTGCTATTCTGGCCATCGCGTTTGTCGCATACATTTTTGGGGCGTCGCTTAATCTATGGACTGGACCATATCAAGTATTTAACTGGTGGACACCGCAAACGACGGAACTGGTGGTGATTATACTCGTGTTTGGGGTCATTGTCTGGCTAATTACCAAAGAACCGGGAAATTGGAGTGATCGAGCCAAGAATGTAGGAAAAGGACTCACTGGTTTCCTTGAAGACACTGGCAAGGGAAAAGACTAATATGGCGACAGCATTGGATCTAGGGTTACTGAATGTCATTGATTTTATCTTTCCATTCATTTTAGTGTGGGCTATCGTGTTTGCCCTCCTGCAGAAGACAAAAATCATCGGGGATTCAGTAGCTATCAACGCCATCATCGGCGTAGTGTTTGGATTTACCGTTCTTCTATCGCGAACGATCATTGATATCATCAATTTCATGATCCCCTGGTTTGCCATTACCATTATTTTCTTTATCCTGATGCTGCTCATCTTCATGATCTTTGGAGCAAAAGATAAAGATATCTTTTCCGCGCTGGAAAAGAATAAAGTAGTGACGTGGCTGCTCATAGGAGTATCTGTGATCATCTTCTTTGCGGCTATTTCCAATGTGATGGGACAATCATTATT
>CAYIBV010000059.1:1706-8255 GCA_964361725.1 uncultured Methanosarcinales archaeon
CATTATTGGAACAGTCCGCCGGTGGGGCGGGAGGAGAAGTGGTGGCAGGAGATGGCAGTGTGGCCTCCGGCAGTTTTCAGCAGAATATCTTCTCTACATTATTTCATCCTAAAGTGCTTGGTGTGATTATGTTGTTTGTCATTGCTATCTTTGCTGTGGCATTGTTGACGGGGTAAAAAGAATTTAAAAATTACTTATCAAGAAAATCCGACCACCCCCAGTCAATAGACTGGAGGTATGCTCGCCTGCGGGCTCGGGTCGGATTTTCTGTTCTCATTTTCCACTAGATTGTTTCTTTGTTGGAAACCACCAGTGAACACACTGGTGGAAAATGAGATTTTACTGTTTCTTCTCTTTCCATTCTTTTGTCACGGCAGAAAGTTCTTTGACATTATCGACAAATTGGGGAATGACGTCTTTGAAGACCTTGCCGACAGCATTGAGCTGTATGCCTACGTCACGCATGCGGGTGTCGTAATCTTCCAGACGGCCAAGAACGCCAAGATGTAACGTTTTAAAATCTTCAGCTAATTTCTGCTGCTCCCGTTCAATGGCATTCTGCCGTTCCTCCACACGGGATTTCCATTCCATGATTTTCCTGACTTCTGCAAGAAGGTCATCCCATTTTTCATCAATGATACTTTCCGCAAGTTCCTCAAAACGAGAATAAATGTCTGATTGCGGCGTGATGCCGTTACTTTGAGGGG
The DNA here is from genome assembly GCA_964361725.1 of uncultured Methanosarcinales archaeon. Taxonomy (GTDB): domain Archaea; phylum Nanobdellota; class Nanobdellia; order Woesearchaeales; family GW2011-AR9; genus CAYIBV01. Next base: position 2,414 of record CAYIBV010000059.1, read on the forward strand.
AAGATGCTCCCCCTCCCGAAACGCTGGAAACATCTGCCTGAGAAATGGCTAACGAAATATCTTCGGGAGAATAGCCCCGTTTGGTCAATTCCCCGGTGACAAGACTGTCGGGAAGACCCTGACTGCGTAATTGCATGACTTCACTGATAAGCGTTTGATCCATCATAATTCACCACCTTTTTATAGATAGGAGTTTGTTCTGTTATTTATTCTTTTTGTTTGGGTTATCTTCCAGCGGACGCGGAATGGTAGTTAGGCGGGCATCAATGGCACGCTCCAAATCACGTTGCGTGACAAAGTTAAGGGGATTCCACAGTTCCATATATCTCTTAATGGTCTGCAGTTCATCGCTGCCGGCAGTCTGCTTGAGTTCTTTGATAATCAAATCAAGCTTCTGATTGATGCGCTCCTGTTCGCGCTTCAGTTCAAGAAGGTCATCATTCATGACCCTCACATCGCCTCGAAGCTGTGACTGCTTTTTCATCACGTCCGTTTTAATGACATTCATTTCCCGTAGAAGGGCATTTACTTTGCTTTCCAGCCCTTTAACCCATACATATAATCTTCCTGGATCCATGCCGGAAGCGACGGGCGGTTGTGACGATTTGTCTGCCATAAATGGATTAGATGCTTTTCATTAAATAAAGTTATGTGAGTATTAAAAAGTAGTACGTTTATTCCATGGGGATGGTTCTGCAGGCAGGGTAGGATTAACTATTTGTTCTGAAGCAGTACAGCTGATGAGAAAGAGTAAAATTATCATTATTAGCACTGTAAGTATCACCTTTCTTTTCATAGTTAACGAAAGAGGGATAATCATTTAATAAGCCTTACCATCGAAAACATAATAAACCAGAACAGTCGTCATAGGGAAAAAGATGGCTGATACCCCTAAAACCTGTTTTGAGTACGAGACCTTCCATGAGGGAGAAAACAAAATCCTGAAGATTTATGCTGAAAGCTGTTCGTTTCCCCCTTCCATTGAGTATAGTGAGCTTTGTATGGCTAAAGTAGTAGACATTCTTGTAGAAAACAGAGGTATTACTATGGTGCATCTTTCTCAGTTCCGCACATATGAGTATGATTACCCGCAAACAGCGTTGTTAATAGAGTTGGCGGTATTATATAAGAAACTGAACAAAGATCACCGCTTCATGCATTCCCAGTTGGTGGTTGATCCTAATTTTGAACGCTATGTGCGAGGCAGTTATGTGGAATTCCAGCGGTTAATTTCGAAACGTCTGAAAGAAGATCCGTTAGCGGCTTTTGTGGAGTTAAAACGGTTAGAGCGCCGGGAAAAGGTGAAGTTTGAAAATATCATTGATGAACGGCATGGGCTGAGCCAGCAGAAACTCCTGCAGCTGATGGTGGAAGCCATTCAGGACATTGAGAATCTGAAGCTCATCAAACTCCTCATGCCCCATACCAAAGAATATTCAGTGGGCGATAGAACTATTTATGGAAATGCTTTTCATCCCACAACGCGGCCAGATTTTATGTATACGAAACTGGTGACAGAATTCCCCGAAGGAAACGTCGCGGAAAGTTATCAATTCACCTCAGGAACAGACACTTGTGATGTTAATATTTTTACATTTGACGATGATATCAAGACTATGTATCACCTTACGCCTCCGGAATTTCTCTTTGAGGAGGAATTGTATGAACTGCTTGATGATGCTAAACGCATCATGTCGGAACATAAGCCGGCAAAAGAAGAATTTGTCGATCCGCAACGGATGAGAGAAGTGTTTTTTTCCATCGGACGGGATCTGCTGCAAGATTTAGTCCGTTATAAACAGCTGGAAGTATCGGATGATATGATGGATCAATTAGCGCAGGCGTTACTGCGGTATACTGTGGGGTTTGGACTGATTGAATTGTTATTAGCTGATCCGAGAGTGCAGGATGTAAACATTAACTCGCCTAATGGCAGTTTGCCTATCTTTATCGTGCATCAGGATTATGGAGATTGTTATACCAACATTTACCCAACATCACTAGAAGTGGAAAGCTGGGCGACAAAACTGCGTCTCATTTCCGGACGGCCGTTGGATGAAGCAAATCCCATCCTCGATACGGAACTTAAAGTGCCCGGATTTAGTTCGAGGGTGGCGGCGATTACAGCGCCGTTAAATCCCAGCGGCATGTCGTTTTCTTTCCGCCGTCATCGGGATTATCCATGGACGTTTCCGTTGTATATGCAGCCCAACGTAAGATATATGAATGCTCTTGCTGCGGGATTATTAAGTTTCTTGATTGATAACAGCGCCACAATCTTGATTGCCGGAACACGATCCAGCGGGAAGACAAGTCTCTTAGGAAGTTTTTTGGTGGAATTGTCACGACGGGTGCGTATCATTACGGTGGAAGATACGTTTGAACTGCCGCAGGAAGCATTGCGGGAGTTTGGGTATAATATGGAATCACTGAAAGTGGCCTCGGCGTTATCTGCCCCGGGAGCGGAAGTGGATGCGGCTATCGGTATCAGGTCGACGTTACGGCTTGGTGATTCGGCATTGTTTGTGGGTGAGGTTCGAAGCACCGAAGCAAAAGCTTTATTTGAAGCCATGCGCGTAGGAGCGGCCGCTAACGTGGTAGCGGGAACAATTCATGCCGATTCTCCTTACGGGGTGTTTGACAGAGTAGTGAATGATATCGGCGTGCCTAAGACTTCGTTTAAAGCTATTGACATTATTGTCGTGACGAATCCTGTTATCTCGGGACTGAAAAAATATAAACGCGTGCTGCGGATAACAGAAGTGCGCAAAGAATGGGAGAATGATCCTTTGACAGAGAATGCGTTTGTGGATTTAATGGTGTACAATCCTGTCACAGACCAATTGGAAGTTACTGATGAGTTAAAAAATGGAAACTCCATCATCTTGAAAACTATGGCAGGAAGGATTAAAGAATTTGCCGGCAATTGGGATGCGTTGTGGGAGAATATCCAGCTGCGGGCGGATTGCAAGCAGACATTGCTTGATGTGGCCAGTGAGTTGAATGATCCCTCTTTATTAGAAGCAAAATTTGTGATTAAAGCAAATGATCTCTTTCACTTGATTTCTGACACGGCCAAAGAGAAGAAAGGGCGAAAGAGTTCCGCGGATATTTTATTTGAGTTCAAAGACTGGATGAAGAGGGAAGGAAAGAAGAGGAAGATGTGAGAAATCTAGAAAAAACCCAGAAAGTCTTAAATAATCCGGAATTATTCTAACAATGATGGAAGACAAATTTAAGAAATACATTGGGGAATGTGTGGCAATGATAGATGACAAAGTAATTGCTTCGGGAAGAACAAGAATTGAGGCATATAAAAAAGCCAAAAACTCTTACCCCACTAAAACCATTACTTTAATGTACGTCCCGACAAAGAAAGAAACGCTTACGTTCCTATGAAATATAAATATCAATTCTTTAATGGAGAATTCCTGCCAGTTGTTAATATCATGTTAAAAAGCAAGAAAGACCAAGTAGAACTAAAAGCGTTTATCGATACTGGAGCAAGTTACTGTTTAGTTCACGCTGATGTTACAGAAATATTAGGAATAGATTTAGAAGCAGGAGAAAAGACTGAGATGGTTCTCGGTGATGGTAATATCTTAGCAGTTTATCTGCACGAATTGGATGTCTCAATTAGCGGAGTGGAATTTAAGACTAGGATCGGCTTCTCCAAAAGCTTGGGCATTGGTTTCGATATCATCGGCAGAAAAGGGATTTTTGATAAATTTAGAGTATGTTTTAATGAGCGTGATAAAGAGATTGAATTTATTCCACATGAAAATAGGAGTTAAGATTTCAGGAGAATTTTGTTTGAATATAAAGACTGGATGAAGAGGGAGGGGAAGAAAAGGAAGATGTGAATCGTTTTCTTACGTTTTATTTTAGAATTCATTTTTATTTTTTTCTACAAAATTCTTTTGTAAACTGTTCTTTAAACTCTAAAAACGTATTCTTCTTAATGGCCTTCCTGGCATCTTCCAGTAATTTCATCATAAAACATAAATTGTGGATGCTGGCTAAGCGTTTAAAACAGCCCGGCTCTACTTTTGATAAATGGCAGAGATATGCTCTGGTGTACTGTTCACAGGTGTGACAGGGGCATCCTTTCTCGATAGGCGTAAAGTCAGCAGCGTATTTCCCTTGGTCAATGTAGATCTTGCCATGACGGGTAAAGATCGTTCCATGTCGGGCATTTTGTGTGGGATACACGGAATCAAAACAGTCGATGCCACGGGCAATTAATTCCAAAATTTCCATAGGACTGCCCACACCCATAACATATTTTATTTTTTCTTCTGGAATATGAGGAAGGGCAGCATCCACGGCTTCATACATCTTCTGCATCGGTTCACCGATAGCTACCCCTCCAATAGCAATACCGTCAAACTCTAGCGAAGAAATGAATTTGGCGCTCTCTTCCCGTAAATGGGGATAAAAATTTCCCTGCACAATACCAAATAATAATTGTCGTGATGTATGTTTCTTCCGCAATTCCTGATGAATGCGTAAACTTTCCCCGCCCCAGCGATGAGTATTTTCCATAGCAATCCGCGCTTCCTGTTCACTGACCCCATATCCAGACATGTCATCCAGCATCATGGCTACATCGCTGCCCAGAGCAAGTTCAATCTCCATGATCTTTTGCGGGGTGAGAATGAGTTTCTGATTGTTGAATGGATTGCGGAAGTGGATGCCTGCGTCTGATTTTTTTTCATACATGCCTCTAGACATCTGAAACCCCCCGCAATCGGTAAAAATAACGCTTTTGTAGTTCATGAACTGATGAAGACCACCTGCTTTCTGAATGACTTCAATGCCGGGACGGCAGCTGAGAATAAAAGCATTAGCGATGATGGTCTTAACTTTAACTTTTTTCCCTAGATGCTGATAGTCATCAGTCGTGATGAACTTTCCCGTAGCTTTGGTGGCTGCGGGCATGAAGAAGGGAGTTTCCACCGTACCATGGGCTGTTTTTAATGTGCCTATACGTGCTTTTGAGTGTTTATCACGATGGATGAGAGTAAATGCAGGCATGAACATGAGGGCAAGAGTAGGTTTTTAAATGTAGCGGCCTTTCTTTCACGCATGAAAAGAAAGTTTTGGATAGTAGGAAGTGTTATCCTTGCCGTAATCGTTGTAAGTGTTCTTATTGTTAATTATACTTCCACAACCCTTGCTCCGCCTGTTCTCATTCAAGAATACGATGTCATTATCATTCCGGGACAAGGAGTAACGAATGGTATATTGTTGAAAGACGCTCCCCAGCGGTTAGACTATGTGATAACAGTGTTTGCTCATCAGAAGGTAAAACCAAAAATTATTGTGAGCGGCTATGGACGGGGATATGTGCTACGCAATACGTCGGAGATCGAAGCGCATTTGATGTATGAGTACCTTGCGCCACAACTAGAACAGCAATGGTTTGATCCGCAGAAAGTGATTCTTGTAGAAAATCAAAGCCATCATACTGTGGAAAATGTTCTGTTTTCTCAAAAATTAATTCCTCTAAACACACAGAACGTACTGGTTCTTGCTGCGCCAAAAGCGCATTATCGTACGAAGCTGTTGTTTACGGGTGTTCTAAATGAGTATGATGTCACTGTTTATTCTTTACGGGAACAGACGTTCCGGGAAAAGAGAAATGATATATTTCGCACCATGGGAGCGCTGTTTATTCTTGCTCTCCCGGGAGAGGAGACAAAACTGCGCATGTCTCAATTTTTATTCCTGAATATTGTGGGAAATCAGTGCAGTGAAGCCACGTGGGTGCAGAAAGCATTTTGTATGGGGTGAAGCTACTATTTCTCGGCTAATATGAAACCCTCACCAATTGGTCAGT
>CAYIBV010000060.1:0-8075 GCA_964361725.1 uncultured Methanosarcinales archaeon
GTAAGCTCTCTTTTCACACAGCTGGATATTGCTTTCTGGTTCTTACTGGGAGGATTAGCCAGTCTTGCCATGTATGTTCTGGTTGCTTTGATTAAAGAATATTGGGTAAAGAAAAAGAATTAAGTGATTATTCTGTCGTAAGCGATATATTTTCACAGGGCCGACCGCACGTTTCAAGTACCCCCCTGAATCAAAGAAACCGCTTCTTCCCAAGAAATGGAGGGATCAGACTCTAGAACTTGCTCTGCACACCCCACTACAAAAATCAATCCTATGACCAAGAAAAAGGAAAATGGTTTCATATTCTCTTTTTCACCAATCGTATAACCAGCCAGATAATTATTCCCACAAGAGCATAGGGCAGAATGATGAAGATAAACTCCACGACGTTGCTAATGCTTGATACCAATTCCTGAATCAATTCGCCAAAAGTAACGAATACCACATTGGCGTACGCAGATGGTTTTTCTGTGATCTGAACGTACAGCGTGGCGTACACGACTTGTTGATTGATGTTCTTCAGAGAATCCTCTAAGTATTTTATGGTTCGTTCCTGACTGAAAATACGGTCAATGAGATCTAATTTCTCCTGAACCGTTTCCGCTTCAGTAAGCATAGCTTTATAACGCTCTAATCGGGCTTTTTCTGCATCTAATTCAATATTCAAGTCTTTATAAGAACCAGTGACGTCATTGGCACCTTCATCAAACGATATTACTGTTCCTATTTCTTTCAACTGAACAATGACCGCGTCATACTTCTTGATATCAACTTTAATGCCGTAATTGCCAGTAGAAGATGCTCTAGAGCCAAAGTCGTAAGTATTTACATTTCGATTGAGCAAAATAGTATCAGTGGTAGAAACTATAGATAATAATTTTTGTTCGGCAGTTTGATACGCACCATGCTCTACTTCCACGCCCAGATTTGTGGTTTTGACAATCTTACGATCTTCTATTTCAGGGGCAAAATCAGGCGCATAACTCTCAGGCGCATAACTCGAATAAGTACTGCCAACCATACTGGGGGCATACAACATTTTCTCTGCTGTATTATCGTATACAGTATCGTAAACAACACGTCCCATTGCTCCCGGCAGTTGGGTAATATTTCCCAAAAACGAAGGAACTAATAATAAAACAACAATTAATAATACTAACAACCAGTTATCTTTTATTTTTCTGAATTGATCTTTGATCATTTTTTATTTCACCGAGAGGGTAAAAGTGCCGGCGATATATAAACATTTCAATGAGTTCAACTGTGGTTGAAGCTTACTTGGGGGTATATTAAGAAGATTGTTCCTAAAGATAAAATGAAGCAAAAAACAAAGAACAGAATAAAAATAGTGGCACTCTTTTGTATTGTTCTAGTAGGAGTCATTCTGATTGATTTCATCAGAGAATATCACATTCAATTATGGTTGACAAACAGTGGAAAAGAACCCGTAGCAGTAGGAACGTATGTAAAAGATGGATCAATAAAAGGAACATTAAGAGATGACTTTAATGCCAAATTCACGCATTTTGGGCCACAAACCTGTGCAGAAGTTATTCATTGGTTGCAAGCATACCCTGGGGTCATTGATATTGAACCTGATTCTCTTATTCTTGAGAGTTATCCCCCCGGATACACGTGGCATGTTACTTTTTATAATGACGAAAGAGTTATTCAGAGTGGAACCCTTGGGGCAACTTGTTATGAAACAAAATTAGGGTTTGAATATAGATTGAAAGAGATAAAAAAAGACAACAAAACATCATGTTATGAAAGACTCAGGAATGTAGGAAACACTGATATTAGTATCACTTGCACGAGGTAGGATTATTGTTTGCGATTACATTGCGGCCATAACATTTAAATATAACCTTTATCTAGGTTATAATAACTGGAATAGAGGTTATATATGGCTTTATTGAAATTACTTCAAACCAATCCGGGAGCACGAAAAATCTTTGGCAAGAGGGAGTTGAAGATTATCGAAAAGCAATTGTGGGGTATTAATCTGACTCAATCAGAAAAGAACCGCTTATCCAGAGATATCCGCAAGAAATTAGAGTTTATGAAAGAGATTGCCCGCTGTTCAGATGATTTTTCATTAAAGAAAGGACAGCATATCAAAAAAATAATTGAAGAGACAAAAAGGTTAATTCTACAAGACCAGTTGTTCTCAAAAATACAAAGAATTATATTGTTTGGTTCCACGGTTGATAATACACGTACATTTAGATCAGATATAGATATAGCAGTAGAGTTTTCAGAAATTGATCTTAAAGAAGCAACACGGTTTAGAATAAGGATATCCAGCTCCGCACAAGATGATGTAGACATCCAGGTATTTAATATCCTGCCGGAAAAAATAAAAAAAGAGATACATTTAACAGGGAGAGTTCTCTATGACAGAACGCATACAAGATAAAATTGCGGAAATAGAGACATTTTGGAAAGAACTAGAAGAGATTATTCCAGATCATCTTGACCAATACTTCAGCAATTTCTTAGCTAAAGCTGCTTGTGAACGGTACTTTGAAAAAATCATTGAAGCGATCGTAGATTTGAGTTTTCTTATCATTAAACACAAACAATTCAAAATACCGGAAGAGGATAAAGAAGCTTTTGAAATCTTATCTCAGGAGGGAATTATCTCAGAGCTGCTGAGTGACAAGCTGAAAGCGGCCAAAGGCATGAGAAATATTTTGGCACATGAGTATGGCAAAGTTGATGACGAATTAATCTATCTGGCTATTTCAGATGAATTGCAAAATGATGTGTTGGAATTTCTAAAAGATGTTAAAAAAATAATTTAGGGCGTCTTCCTTTCCGGATCACGAGGCAATAATACCGCTTCACGAATGTTATCCAACCCTAACAGGCGTTGAGTAATCCTATCCAAGCCAAACCCTGCTCCCCCATGAGGTGGCATGCCATACTGAAACAGTTCCATATACTCTTTCATGGCATCAGGATTAAGGCCTTTCTCTTTCGCCTGTTTGCGCCATACCTCCAAACGATGCTCCCGTTGCGAGCCGGAACAGATTTCCACGCCCCCAAGCAATAAGTCAAATGATTTAGTAACTTTTTTATTTTTCTCATCTTTCATCTGGTAAAAAGGCTTAACTGCCCAAGGAAAGAGAGTGATGAACACAAACTCAGATTTATATTTATCTTTCACAATTTCGCAGATGAGTTTCTCACCTTCTGCATCTAAGTCTTCATCGGCAGTGTATTTCTTTCCTTTGGCGAGAAGAAGCTTCTTGGCTTCATCTAGAGTTATTCGAGGAATTTTTTTTGGAAGTGTATGAGTAACCCCCAGAAGCTTCAATTCAACAGCGGCTTCCTCTTCTAAATTACGTAGTAAGTCAAAGAACATACTCTCAATCAAATCCATAACATCATTATGGTCGTTAATGAACCCCATCTCAAAATCAACGCCGGTGAACTCCGTCAAATGGCGCTGCGTATGTGATTTTTCAGCCCGAAAGACGGGCGCAATTTCATACACTCGTTCAAATCCGCCGCCGACAAACATCTGCTTATATACCTGTGGCGATTGGGCAAGGTACATGGGCTGGCCAAAATAATCTACTTTAAACAATTCTGCCCCTGACTCCACACCGATAGCAGTCATTTTTGGCGTTTGAATACAGGTAAAGCCATGGTGATCAAAAAAATTCGTTAAGATCTTGACAATCTTGCTTCGCACTTTAAAGATGGCCTGCCTTTTTTTATTTCTGGTATCCAAAAAACGATGATCTAACCGTTTATCGATAACGGTGGTGCTTTTATCTGAGTTATCGATGGGTAGAGGAGTTTCTGATTTGGAAATAATACTAATCTTTTGTATCAACACTTCAATGCCCCAGCGGGATTCTTTATTTTCTTTTGGGATGCCATTGATTTCCACCACAGATTCTGGGGTAAGATTATTGACCAATGTAAACGAGGCTTCCTCAGTCTCGCCTTTGAACGCCACAGTCTGCATATCTCCGCTGCGATCACGCAGAATGATAAACTTAATTTTGCTTAAATTACGCACATCCTGCACCCAGCCCTGTAAGAGAATAGGCTTATTCAAGTGCTCTTTAAGATCCTTGATCAGAGTTCGTTCCATTTTGATTCAGAATAAGAGGGGGGTTTTTATGGTTTACGGAAAAATTAACGATTTTTGGATCAAGAATGGTTTATTTATATCAAATCACTTTAATACCCAGAACGCGAGTGACATACTGAAAGTGATTTGATTATTAGGAAATAATTTTACACTCATTTACATTTATCCAAAAATTAAAGTTATTTCCTATAATTCTGTCTAAGATTGTTTACCCAAACGTATAGGCATACACCCTCATGCCTTTGCAGGGAATGATCTTTACTTTTCCCTGATGGAATGTTTTGTCTTTAACAATATTATACATCCGCGGCCCATTGAGAAACACCAGACTCTTTCCAAAGCGTACCTGCACATCGTTCCCGGCATTCTCAGAAGATAATGATTTATCATCAATAAGAACTGTCGCTGAACCAATTCCATCCAGAACAATGTTCACTTCCCGGGCAGCGTAGGGAAATAAGATGTATCCGGGCTCTTCTCCCATAAACTCAACGTACTCTTTCGTCTGATTCCAGTCCCCCTGAAGGTACATGACATCCTGATGATATCTCTTGCCGGGATCAAAAAATTCATCACAGCTTTTCTTAGAACAGACGCGGCTTGATCCCAGTCCCGTGTTACGGGCTGATCCAGCATAGGTTTCTTTAGAAAGGCCGGCAGGAGAGGTTCGCTCTTCTTCTTTGACTGATCTTGCCTCTGGACCAAGATGATGAAGACGGCGAAGATGCTTGATGATTTCTTCTTCAATATCATCATAGCCAGATTCGCCCACATGTTCCATGACCAGCATGCCTTCTTCATCCAGCAATGCTGCTCTCGGCCAATAGGTATTGCCATAATTTTCCCAGTTGATGCGTTCAGGGTCATTCAGAACAGGATATTCAATGTTTTGAGTGCGCACGGCGTTCTGCACGTTCATCAGCTCTTTCTCAAACTCAAATTCAGGGGTATGAACTCCAATGATAATAAGTCCTTTTTTGTGATACTTTTCCCACATCTGTCTTAATGCTGGAAGTGTGCGCAGGCAATTGATACAGGAATACGTCCAGAAATCGAAAAGGACAATTTTTCCTTTCAGCAGTTCTGGGGTTAACGGTTTGCTGTTGATCCACTGCTTATTTTCTGTCCAGACTAGTTTGGGCGCTTTGTGGGAAAAGAACATGAACAAACGAGAGAGTTCACTCTTTTATAAATTTTTATGTACTACACTCTCCCTCGTTTCTTTTCCGCTTCCAGAATCTTGCGCATGGCATGAATGTATGTTATCGTACGAAAGTTATGCTTCTGGCTACTATAGGCCGTCCATAACTGGGTGAACGCAGATGTCATTTTTTCCTGTAATTTCTTTTTCACGGCCTGTTCATCCCAGTAGTGGTTAGAATTGTTCTGCACCCATTCAAAATAACTGACAGTTACTCCTCCAGAATTTGCCAGGATATCCGGCAAGACCAGAATTCCCCGCTCATGAAGAATGTCATCCGCTTCCAGCGTAGTGGGTCCATTGGCCAATTCCAAAATGATCTTGGCTTTAATGTGAGGAGCATTATCTTGAGTGATCACTCCCCCCAAGGCAGAGGGAATGAGAATGGTGCAATTATATGCCAATAATTCTTCATTTGAAATCTTCTTCCCGTTTGTATAATTAATGACCGAACCAGTTTTCTCTTTGATTGTTATGACCTCGGGAATATTTAATCCGTTGGAGTTAGAAATGCCCCCCTGAGAATCGGAAACTGCCACTATCAAAAAACCTTTCTCAGAGAGCAATTGCGCCATATTCATGCCGGCATTGCCAAAGCCTTGGATGGCCACTGTTTTTGTTGGCAATTTTAATTGTTTCATGGCTTCTTCCAGAATGTAAACCCCTCCTAACGCCGTCGCGATGTCCCGCACTTTTGAGCCGCCATATTCCAGAGGTTTTCCCGTAATAATCCCGGGTGCAGTGGTTCCCGTCAAGGTTTCATATTCCTCCCTCATCCAAGCCATGATTTGCGGCGTGGTGTATACATCCGGAGCGGGAATGTCTACCAGCGGTCCTAAATGAGTATAGAATGCCCGCATATACGCCCGGCTTAGTTCTTCCAGTTCCGGTTCAGATAACTGTTTGGGGTCAACCTTCACTCCCCCTTTTCCCCCGCCCAAAGGCACGTTCGCTACAGCGGTCTTAAGCGTCATCCAGAACGAGAGATCAATAACCTCTTCTTTGCTTACCTCAGGATGATAGCGAATGCCTCCTTTGTATGGACCCCGGGCATTATTGAACTGCACCCTCCACGCCGGATACTTCTTTCCTCCTACTGAAAGGGTTGCTTCCCAGATGTGATCCGGTGTCTTTAACAGTTTTAGTTCCTGCGGTGAGAGCCCGGCAAGAGGAGCGATCTTATCCAGAAACTGATGGAAAGTCATACAAAGACAATATAAGAGGTAATTATAAAGATTGTGGGTCTAAAAAGAACAATTCATAACAGATTAAACAACAAACATCTATTTTAGTTTCTGGTTCGTTAACTGGATATAGTCTTTAAAAAGAGTTAAAATCCTATCAATCTCTTTAATTAAAGACTCCAAATAACCCCTTAGTTCAGAAAGAGAATAATTAGTTATTCTATATGTAGACAAATTTCTTAATTTCCTTGCTATACTTATAGCTTCTTGTCTGTCGCTTTTTGTGAGACTATCATAAAATTCTTTATTCTTAATTTTAATATTCTTTAAAGAAGCCCAATAATTAATTTCTTCTTCAAATCGTCAAAACTTCCCTTTCGCAATTCTTTTCGCCAGAGAAGCTAACTGTTTCTTATATTCTTTCCAGTCATCAATGTTCTTCCGCGCCACACCGCTCTGCATCGCTGCTTTTGCCACGGCAGAAGCGACCTCCGGCAGTAAACGAGGATCAAATGGTTTAGGGATAATATATTCCGGACCAAACGAAAATGACTGTCCATAGGCCTTCTCTACAGAAGAAGGAACTTTTTTCTTTGCTAAAGAAGCAAGAGCATGCACGGCGGCAAGCTTTATCTGGATATTTATCTCCTTTGCCTGCACGTCCAACGCTCCGCGAAAGATGAAGGGAAATCCTAACACGTTATTGACCTGATTAGGATAATCGCTTCTCCCTGTAGCCATGATACTATCCGGCACTGCCTGTTTGACCGCATCATAGGTAATTTCTGGGTTAGGATTAGCCATGGCAAAGAGGATGGGCTGTGCGTTCATAGAGCGCACCATCTCGGGAGAGACAATATTGGCCTGTGAAACGCCGATAAACACATCTGCTCCGCAAAAACATTCGGCAAATGAACAATCCTGTTCCTGAGCAAACGCTTCTTTGTATTGGTTCAAATCTGTTCTTTTTCTCGTAACTAATCCTTTGCTGTCGAAAAGAAACATATTTTTCCGCTGCGATCCTACATGAATCAATAAGTTAGAAATGGCGATAGCCGCTGCCCCCGCCCCGGAAATAACAATCTTCACTGCCGGCAATTTCTTTCCCGCTAACTCTAAAGCATTGAGAAGGGAAGCAGCCACAATGACGGCCGTGCCATGCTGGTCATCATGAAAAACGGGAATGGACAATCTTTTTTTCAATTCTTCCTCGATGTAAAAACATTCTGGAGCTTTGATGTCTTCCAGATTAATGCCGCCAAACGTGGGAGCAAGAGCAGAAACAATATCTACAAACTTATGGGGATCAGTTTCCGCAATCTCCAGATCAAAAGCATCAATGCCCGCAAAGCGTTTGAACAAGACACTTTTTCCCTCCATGACAGGCTTTCCCGCCAGAGCGCCAATGTTTCCTAACCCCAACACGGCAGTGCCATTGGTAATAACCCCCACAAGGTTTCCTTTGGAAGTATAGGTGTATGCTTCTGAGAGATTTTTCTGAATCTCCAGACAGGGAACAGCCACGCCGGGAGTGTATGCCAGAGACAATTCTGCCGCAGTGCGGCATGGTTTAGTGGGA
>CAYIBV010000061.1:0-7974 GCA_964361725.1 uncultured Methanosarcinales archaeon
TTGTTAGCAGAAGGATTAAGTCAGAAAGCGCCAAAAGTATGGAAACGCCTATCCAAATGGGGAAAGGAACTCGGACTGGATTGGGGGTGGTTAGCCGAGTTTATAAAACTGAAAGAAGAAATCCATGCTAAGCATGCCGGCCCCAAACAAGAAAGCACGGGAGAAAAAAGAGTAAAACCAAATAACACATTCATTGCCGACCTTGTTGCGGGGAGGCCTATTTTAACACATCCTCTTGCCGTAGGGGGATTTCGTCTTCGCTATGGCCGGACACGTGTCACGGGATTTTCTGCCGCGGCATTGTCGCCCGCAACATTACAAGTGTTGGATAAATATATCGCTATCGGCACGCAATTGAAAGTAGAACGACCGGGGAAAGCGGCCACTGTTACTGTCTGTGAAGTTTTGGAGGGACCCATCGTTCGACTCAAAGATGGAACAGTTGTCCAACTAACAACTGAGGAAGAAGCAAAAAAAATCAATAAAGAAGTGGAAGAAATTATTTTCCTTGGAGATATCTTATTTAACTACGGCGATTTTTCAGAAAACGGGCATAGTCTCGTGCCCGTGGGATATTGTCCAGAATGGTGGGTGTTAGAATTGGAAAAAGCAATATCCTCTCTTGCCGGAAAAAATCAAAAGGAGAATATTGCTCTGGCTGCCGCCGCTAGTTCTCTGGACAAACAGCGCATGGAAGAGATTCTCACAAACCATTTTCAGAATATTCCTACTCTTCAAGAGGCAATTACCCTCAGCACCACATTTAAGATCCCTCTTCATCCCTCATATACATTCTATTGGAAATTAGTTTCAGGGAAAAACCTTCAATTGTTAACGCAATGGCTGGCGCAGGGGAATATAAAACTTGACGAGCAAGGGACAAAGAAAATAATTCTTCCGTATTATCTTACTGAAGAAGTGCATGCCAAAGGAAAACGTATTTTAGAAGAATTGGGTATTCCTCATTCTGTGATAAGTAAAGAAAATATTGTGTTGGAACGGACAGAAGCATCTCTCCTTTCTCTCACTTTTTTGTTTTCTACTCCAGAAGAATTAAGACAACTTTCTTTGGGGTCTCTTGACTCTGCATTTATTGAACAGAGTGACGGCCTTGCTGTTGTTAACGCTCTTAGTCCCGTCCTCTTTCGGGATAAAGCAGGAACATTTATTGGGGCACGTATGGGCCGGCCAGAAAAAGCAAAAATGCGTCACTTGACCGGCTCACCGCAAGTGATGTTTCCTGTGGGTGATGAAGGTGGTCGGTTACGCAGTTTTCAATCTGCAGTAGAACAGAAGAAAGTGCACAGCACATTCCCTCTGTTATATTGCCCTTCCTGTAAGAAAACAACAATCTATCCTAGTTGTGAGGTCTGTTCTACTCCCTGCCAGCGGCAGTATCACTGCCGTTTTTGTGGTGATCTTTCCTCCGAAACCTGTCGCCATGGAAAAGGCGTTCCATATAAAACCAGAGATATAGATATTGTGTATTATCTTGAAAAAGCAAAAGAAAAAATTAAAGAAAGAAACCTTCCTGAACTCATTAAAGGGGTTCGTGGCACGTCAAACAAAAGCCATTGCGTAGAACATCT
This sequence comes from uncultured Methanosarcinales archaeon, assembly GCA_964361725.1. Taxonomy (GTDB): domain Archaea; phylum Nanobdellota; class Nanobdellia; order Woesearchaeales; family GW2011-AR9; genus CAYIBV01. Next base: position 1,590 of record CAYIBV010000061.1, read on the forward strand.
GGCAAAAGGGATTCTTCGTGCCAAACACCTGATATACGTCAACAAAGACGGAACCACGCGATATGATTGTACAGAACTCCCCCTCACTCATTTTAAACCTAAAGAAATTAAAACCCCTGTGGAGACTTTGCGCCAACTGGGATATGTCATTGATTTTTTTGGAAACGAGCTTGTCAATCCAGAGCAAATACTTGAGATCAAACCCCAGGATATTATTCTTCCCGGGTTTGATTCTTTAGAAGAATCTGCTCCACAAGTATTGCTTCGTGTTGCCCGGTTTGTAGATGAATTGTTAGAAAAGTTTTATGGTCTTCCCCCTTATTACAATCTGAAGAAAGAAGAGGACTTGATCGGGCATTTGGTTATCGGGCTTGCTCCCCACATCTCTGCCGGTCTTGTAGGAAGAATCATCGGTTTTTCCGAAACGCAGGGATTAATTACTCACCCTTTGTATCATGCGGGGATGCGCCGCGATTGCGATGGTGACGAAGCCTGTGTCATGTTGCTAATGGATGCCCTCCTAAACTTCTCACGTCGATACTTGCCAGAAAAGCGGGGCGCAAAAACCATGGATGCCCCCTTGGTTCTTACTGCTGTACTGTACCCTTCTGAAGTTGACGACCAAGTTCATGGCCTTGATATTGCATGGCGATACCCTTTGGAATTGTATGAAGCCTCACTTGAGATGAAAAACCCATGGGAGGTTAAATGGGGGGCGGAACAAAAGAAAGTAGAACAGCTTGGTGACCGTCTCGGCACGCCCGGGCAGTATGAGGGGTTAGGGTTTACTCATCCCGTAGACAACTTCAACAAAGGTGTGCAATGTTCTGTATATAAAACAGCCCCTTCCATGGAAGAAAAACTTCTCGGGCAGATGGAGATTGCCCGGAAAGTACGTGCTGTGGATATGGATGACGTAGCTAAATTAGTTATCCAGAAACATTTTCTGAAAGACATTAAAGGAAACCTGCGGAAATTTTCCATGCAGCAATTTCGCTGTGTTAAATGCAACGAGAAATATCGCCGCCCCCCTTTGACGGGGATTTGTCGTGCCTGTAATGGAAAATTAATTTTCACCATCTCTGAAGGCTCGGTGGTAAAATATTTGGGGCCTTCATTATTATTAGCTCAACGATACCAGTTCTCTCCTTACTTAAAACAGACATTAGATATTTTAAAAGCGGACGTAGACTGTATTTTTGGCAAAGAAAAAGATAGCCAGGTAAGATTAGGGACTTTTATGGGGTGATGGTTTCCTACTCCCCTTTCATCACCTGTGCATGAGGAATTCCTTGCACGCGCATTATTCTCTCTTTATCAATTAAGTCCAAAGAAATTCCAAGTGCCACCGCGTCTTCTCCCGTAAATATCACATTGCGGGCAAAATGTAATGTACCTACTACTTCAGCTTGATTCTTTTCTGCTCCCTGATAAAATGCTGTCGATAGATTTAAAATTAATTTTCTTTCTTCAAATGTTTTTCCTAACAGCTCTTTATCAGTAATTACTAACAACAACCCATGCGGCCCCTGTTTCTCTGCAACGACGAATCCCATCTTACAATAAGCTCTTCACCGGTTTTTTGACCCCGCACGCCAAACAGCGCAGAAATGTCGCTTCTTTTTCCACAACCAGTTTAGTGTCTGGTTTTCCGCACTCAGAACAATAGACAAATTCACTGGCATACTTCTTGATCTTTTTATTGATGAAAATAGCAGATACTTTTGAACCAAAGATAACACGGTCTTGCACCACCTTTCCTGGGGTAGCTAGTTCCCTGAGTAAATATTTCAGCAGATGGCTCTCCTCTCTTCCCAGCATTTTAGCAATTGACTTAAGATTAATCACCACTGTTTTATTTCCTTCTAAATGGCCTTTAATTTTTTCAATAGTAAAACGCTCTCCTCCTAGCGACTGCTCTGGCAACTCTCCCTGCGCTTTTTCTAATAATTGTTCGTAGGAATCCATAGTTTTACCTAGTTTCTCCTGTATTTTATAAAGGTTTTCCGTAGAGTTTGAAGCCCCGTGCAAAACCACAAAGCAGAAACATTTATATATTCACCAATATCCATTTCCCTAAACAGAAAAGAGGTGTCTTAAAATGCCAGAATTAGCCTTAGCAGAAGTTATTCTTGCCGTGATTATTGGAACCCTTGCCGCCATTGTCTATTCTCTCCGCGTGCTGATTATTTTAGAACGCCGCATTTCCTCTATGGAATCAAACATCCAGAAGATGACTAACGAAGTTTTAAAGAAAGAAACGGCCATCCAACGGGCAGTACGCAGAAAATAATCATTCTTTCTTTTTACTGTTTTTTTCCTGCTTTTTGTGGCGCCACTTTTTTCTTTGCCGTTGCTTTTTTCTCTTTTATTTTTGCTTTAACTACTTTCTTTTGCTGTTTTACTTTAATCTTCTGGACGCGATGCACTTCTTTAAATCCTTCCAACTCCACTTCCAATCCTTTGATTTGCTCTTTAAGGGCTTTGACTTTCTCTTCTGTTACATCTTGTATGGTTAACTCCCCACATTCCGGGCAGTGAAATTCAAAATCCATGGCCTGATCAAAAGTTAACCGGATGCACCGCTTTGGGCAAGCAAAGAATAACTCTTTTCGCTCGTCATCAAGGCGCTGCTTAAGCACATCCATCAGTTCGCGCTTTTTCTTATGATAACTAAATCTAATGTTTTCCGGGAGCAACGTCCAATAGTATACATACCACCCTTTGATCTTGTCTTTCTTTCTGGTAAAAGACACAAGGTTGTGATTGTACAGCAAGTAGAGCATCTTGCGTATAAGTTTGATATCTTTTTTCAGCTTGGTCGCCAGATCAAATTCAGAAATATTCCCCCTCAGGATAAGCTCTTTGAGCAGAGGCAGCCCGTCTTCTCCCAGAATACCGTGGACAATTTCCTCCATCTTTTTCTGGGTAAGGCGCATAGTGCATTCTAGGGGAGTAACAACACATTTAAACCTTTCGGTTGGAGATTTCCTGCCCCAATAATTCCTCTCCTGTCAGTCCCCTCCGCTTTGCCAATTCTACAGAAACCGCCCATAAATTTCCCGTTCGCTCTAAGTCCTCTAACATCACAAAATACCACGGCTCATTCGGGAATTTCACCCCAATCCAACCCTCTGCGCCAAAGCGTTGGGAGAACACCCGCAACTGTTCTAATTCTTCTGGAGGAAAATATTTTTTGGTCTCTTTTGTTACTTTACATTCAATCGCTACCCTTCTCATAGCATTTCCGGCAAGAATATCTGGAGAAGGGTATTGTGACGACCCGCTTCCCGCAATACGCACACAGGACCAGCCATTATCATTAAAGAACTTGACTAGATCTCTTTCCCCTTTAGTTCCTTTTGCTTTGGTATTCATAATAAACAGAGAGAAAAAAGAAGTATTTAAGGTATTTGGTGTTAAAGACGAGTTCTTTGCGGGGTGTGGATCGGTTCTGGTGGTAATAGGGGAAGGGGCATTAACACACAATCTGCGGCGCGTATCCGGTCGCGCGCTACTGTAAACTTACGAAACACTTCTTCTTTTGCCCGTTGGTATTCTGTCACACCCACAATATAAGGCACTTCTTGCTCTAACCTTTGTAGTACTGTTTTGATTTTTGTTTCCTGCCCTGTAAATATATCTGCTTGTTTTTGACGCTCTGCATCATATTTTACACCAAGTTGGTTTAATTCCATTCTCGCGTGGGGAGAAGGGTCTCCACCCAGAGTATTCCTTGTTATTTGCAAAGTCCCACAATAAGATTGCAGACCCATTTCTGATTGAAAACTCACTTGCTCTACCACATCAGAAGAAAGAACTTCAATAACTGCCTGTAATCCTTTACATTCAAGAGCGTCTGGCAATCGTGTTTTATCGTGTGTAGATGCACGATAGAGGGCCTCACAGCGCTTTCCTGGATCTACAGGATCCTGGCTTGTCCCTTCCTGGGCATTCCCCAATAAAGGTGCAGCAGCTACAGCCAATGCCGTTCCCAACAGGATTGTTTTATACATAAATTCCCTCTTATACATTAATACACTACAATAATGGCGTATATTTAAACTTTTCTCTCAATTTACCTCTTTTTAGTAGTATAATAGCCCGCACCAGTTATCAAGAGAACAATTCCAGCCATAATCACCGCTCCCCACAATGACGCCGGTCCCATATATAATTCATAACTTCCTTGTGTCAGGACCACAAAATAAACTATTTCATCCACGACCAAGGCACTTCCTATTCCTGCAAGAATAACAGTAGGTGTGTTTATTGCAGTACACAACCAGACAATAATCACCACGATTAATAAGAATGCTCCAATCAAAAAATGATGAATATTGTATGATTCAAGATTATTGATGTCATGTGCTCCCTTAAACAGGAGGAGGATACCCCTTATAAAGAATAATGTCAGCACAAAAGAAAGTACGAACCAGAAGATATTTTTGTGTTTTGAAAAGTGACTCATTTTTATACTTTCACCCGCATAAAATCTTCCGCGACGATGCTATTATCAAAATATGTTCTTGCCTCCTCTGCTACTTCTGCTATACTCTTGTACCGCTGGCTGAGATGAGTGATAATCAATTTCTGGGCATTATTCTCAGAGGCAATCAATGCCGCCTGTTTCACCGTCAAGTGCATGAACTTAGCTGTTTTCTCTTTGATTTCATCAAGATGTGTCCCCTCAGAGATTAAAAGATCCGCATCTTGGGCAAGGGTATTTGCCCCTTCGCAGGGAACGGTATCGGCAATGTAACTTATTTTCTTTCCTTTCACCATGTATGCTACATCTTCTGGGGATATTTTTTTCCCATTGTACACGACTGGTTCTCCCTGTTGTATTTTTCCCAGCACCGGACCGCTCAACCCTAGTTTTGAAGCCTTGCTTACGTTGATACGCAACCTATCTTTTTCCCTAAACGTGAACCCGATACAAGGGGTAGAATGTTTTAATGGCTGTGCTTCCAGAGCAAAGTCTTCATTTTCAAAAATAATCCCCGACTTCACTTCGTGAACGACGAAAGGAATGACATCTTTTGCCGCAAAAGATTTCACCATATACTCTAGATACTGTTTTGTTCCTAAAGGCCCATAAATCTGTAAGACCATCTCTGATTTGTCTGCTCCCATGCTGCTCAACAGCCCCGGAATGCCAAAGACATGATCGCCATGCCAATGACTGATGCACAAGCGGGTTGTTTTCGCCGGCTTGATGCCCGCGATACGCATTTGCCGTTGGATGTTTTCCCCGCAATCAAATAGAATATTTTCAGTTTTGTATGAGATCAATATTCCAGAATGATTCCTTGTTTTAGTTGGCTGCATACATCCCGTTCCCAGAAACAAAATGTCAATCATGGGGCAAGCACCTGTGTTAGTTCTGAGAGGGATGTAATCTTTACCTCAAATTCTCTTGTGCCGCTGCGGTCGACAAGTATCCCTTTCATGTCCGCTCGTTCGGCAGCAGCCATGTCGCTTTGGATGCTATCTCCCACAAACACGCAATCGTCTGGAGAGAGATTCGCCTCGCTCAATACTTGGTTCAAGAAGTTCTTGTCTGTTTTAAGTACATTCATATTGCACGACAAGAAGATGGCATCAAACCATGATTTCATCCCAAACTTTTCCATCACTTTTTGTACCCCAAACGAATCACTGTTCGTGACCAGATAGATTTTATACTGTTGGCGCAACTCCTGAAGAATCTTTTCTACTTCTGGATAAGGTCGGGCAAGCATCCAGTTCTTGTTCCACATTCCTACAAGCTGATCTAAGAGTTGTTCTTTTGGCTCGATAGCGAACTCCATACACACAGCACGAAACGCCTCATTCAGATTCTCAAATGAAGATGTCATCATCGCTTTTTCCATGCGCACCACATACTCTGAAAACGGAAGACGGATGTTGAGGATATTCTGTACTTGTTTGGTGGGGCTCCATACCCCATTTTCCACGAGAGTTCCCCAGAAGTCAAACAGGATCGCTTTAACCATATTTGATCTCAGTACCACGTTTCTATTTATATTTTACGAAAATTTTTGGTCAATATCCCTTTTACGGTCCATTAAATATTTATAGTACCTTTTCTTTTCTGGACAATATGAACTACGAAGATCGTCTTGCCCTGCTTAAAGAAGTAGGTGAAGAAATCATTACGGAAGAAGACTTACGGACTCTTCTCAAGACTAAAAAGACTATTATTGCCTATGATGGCTTTGAACCATCCGGAAGGCCCCACATCGCTCAAGGGTTGGTAAGAACCATCAACATCAATAAAATGACCAAAGCAGGCATCAAGTTCAAGATGCTCGTTGCTGATTGGCATGCCTGGGCAAATAATAAAATGGGCGGTGATTTAGAGAAAATCCAGAATGTGGGA
>CAYIBV010000062.1:0-7881 GCA_964361725.1 uncultured Methanosarcinales archaeon
CTTCATTTCTTGCGCCCTAAAGGGCGGGGCTTTATACCCAGCTAAATTTCTGTAAGAAATAACGCATTTCTAATATATCCTTTTGCAAAAATAATTATACTAATCAATGCAAAGGTCTATACATATACGGTACTATTCCGCTTTGGGTTCTGTTTTCGCTTCTTCCCCGCCTAAAAGTGGAGTCCCTGCTTTGGTTACTTTAAGGTTTACCTGAGTAATGATACTGGTAATGCGTTCTCCACACACTGTGCGTTTCTTGAGCAAACCATTTTGTTTTTTGCCCATCCTATCCTGCCCAGAAAAGCCTACACTTTTGCCAATAAACACTTTCTTGCGGTGCATCTGGATGCCTTTGCGCATGGGAAAACCACATTTGTCCGATCCCCCCGTAATGAGAAATTCATACCCGCCAAGACTTATTTGATCGCCGCCTACGGTGTCGCCAACCCTCTTTCCATGAAAGAATTCTGCCTGCTGGCCTTTCAGTTCTTTTTGATAACTTTTTCCTTCTTTAGTTCCGATTACAATTTTAAGTTCTGCCATAGTGTATCCTCCCGAGACTAAAGTTCCTGAGGGAACTCCCACTTTATGAGGTGTCTCAGCGTTTTTGCTATTCTGTTATGCCTGTTCTTTAAAAAATGTTCGGTTTTCTGGAGAAGAAGAGTTCATACCTGTATGAATAAAATTCATTCTTATGTCATTTTTTATCCTAAAATAAGAGCTGAAACTACTCACTGCATTTCCAACGCCTGCAATTCTTGGAGAAGAGTGCTTTGTTCCTGCTTCAGCCGCTGCAGTTCTGCTCTTTTGAATTCATTGATCTGGCTCCTGCTGGCATCCCATTCCAACGGGCGGATTCTTCGCTCTAGCGAAAAGAGCTGGTCCCGGATTTGAGTAAGGCGTTCTTCTGACATAATCACTGCAAAGTAAAAGAAACTATATAAACTTTTAGGGAAATTGGGGAAATTTCCATAGTATCTCAAAACTATTGAAGATTTTAACTTAAAATTCTTTAATTTTTAATCATCATGGGGAGCTGGCGTTGTGAGCGTTTAGTTTTAGCTTTACCTTACTCCAGAGCTAGCTACACCGTTTTCCATGGGGATTATGGTTTGATAATTACTGGATTTTGATGTATCTCCGGAGAAAATATAGTAAAAAAATGGCACATAGCGGAAAAAGGAGCATAACCTTTTTATCTACATTCTTTTCTGGTCATTACATGAAAGAACGACATCTGGTTGTTATCTCCATCATCGTTCTAGTACTAGGTATGGGATTCTTAGTATTATATGCGGAAGAGGCTGATCTTGTTCCCCTCGCTCGTCTGGAAGAAAATCAAGTGGAACAATATGTACGGGTAACAGGAACGATCGAGCAGCTTCGGGCGCAGGATAAAGTTTGGTTTCTCCAAGTCATGGGGGAGCGCACAGAAATGGTAAATATCATCTTTTTCCCGGAAGAAGATATTTTTCTGGAGGAGGGAAATATGGTAGAGATTGAAGGAGTGGTGGAAGAGTATGAGGGAAAGAAAGAAGTGGTAGCACACAGTATTGTGATAAAGTGAGAAATGTTTATAAATAAATTGTTATTTTAGAGTAATGAAATGGTTTCCTCTGATAATCTCATTGATCTGGCACGGGAATGCCGCCAATGGACTGTTTCTTTTGACGGTCAGTTCTATGAAGGGCCACAACGGCGATGCACCTGGCCGTGGGAGCTGCCTTTAGACCGTTCCGTAAAGCTTGCTCTGGCACAAGAAATAAGTTCTTCCGTTCCGTTGTTAGGAGGAACAGTTGATTATCTTGTGGCCTGTCCCTCGGAAGAAACAGCATTAACCCGGGGAATTGCCATCGTTCATCCCGCCCGAGTGCAGGATTGTTATAAAGAGGTGTTATATGGATTGTTTCTGCATCTTGACCTTCTGCCTTGCGGAGTGAGAGCGCAGATAGATATTCCTCCGGCGTTTGCCCCGCACGTGACAGCGGATCATCTTCGACTGATAGCAAGAAGAAATAATGAAGAGCATCCCCCATCATATATGGTCAGCCCAAAATTCTCATACCAGCCGCATCCATTATCAGTTGTTCCTCAAGGAGATACCAGAGAAACCATCCTGTGTTCACGATTACTTTCGGAAAGGCGTGTTGTTGTTCATTGAGTGAGGGAAACTATTTTCCCTTCTGCTCGGGAGATAACACGAGAGGTCATGGGCAGCTTTAACAAGCGGTAGTCACTGACAACGGCGATGGCCAGTTCATTCCAGTGTCTTATTAAAATGGGGCGAAGAGATTTTTCTTCTTGCGGAAAGTGGTCTAAGATTACTTTGATCTGTTCTGAAAGATAGAGAAACAATCCGAGGATCTCATCTTCTTCTCCTTTGGAGGAAATGCCCCGAGAAAGATTCTTTTCCAGCGTGCGTTGAGCAGTCAGGAAATCGTCCATCGTTTTCCGCAACGAGGGGTATTTTATTTTCAGAAATCCTAGTTCTTTTGTAAATCCAGATAAAGGGCGGTGAATGGCAGCATGCACATGGGCATGAACCATCTCCCGGCGAAAATCTAACAAGGCCGCTGCTTTGGAGTGAAATTTTTTCCATCGCGTATCAGCGAAAAGAGCAGTGGCGATGGAATCCATTTCTTCTAACGTATCTTTGAGTTCTTCCGGCAGGTGAGAGAGATGGGCTTGAAGAAGATGTAGTGAAGCATGGATGTTTCCCTCTGTAGAAGGGAGAAGTTTCTGAAGATACTGTACCCCCCATTGCACGTCCGCAACTACTTTCTCAAATGTTCTGGCCATGAGTACGTACTATCCACCTCTCAGTTGCGGGAGGGCAGCAAAGATCTGTTCTTTCGTCCAGCCGATATGATCCATCAAGAGTTGAATAACTTCTTGTGCCGATTTTCCTGCAGCACGTTCTTTGGCAACCCAATCTCTGATCTGTATGGGATTGTACCCCGTTTGCCGTGCTTTCTCTTCCTGAATGACAGCACGCTGCAGTTCAGGGTATCTTTGATACATCTCTGAGAGAGACCAACCAGTGTTTTCTTTCAAGATGGTGACAATATCTTGGTATGACGTTCCCGCGGTATGCTCTTTGGGAATCCATCCCCGAAGGGCTTCCGGGTCATATTGCTTGTATTTCTTGGGAAAGAAACGGAGAAGCAATAATATGATAACGGCGATGAGTATCAGGGCAATAGGAATTCCTACAACATATATTCCATATTTGTCAAAGAAAGATTCTGTTTCTAATTGTTTGATTTCCTGTTCTACTTGTTGCGGCTGGGATACGACCTGACGGGGAGGCTGTTCTCCTCCTGCGGTCGTGGTTACAGGAACTGGTGTTGTAGAAACACATTGGCCGCGTTGTAAGATTTTTCCTTGTGGACAGACACACTTACCAGCAACTAATGATGCGCCCTGAGGACAGGAAGAACTTGTCGTTTCTTTGATTTCCGGTTCTTCTTCAATATCACTGCCACCTGAGCCACCACCATCCCCACCACCTGCTCCTCCTCCGCCATCTCCTCCGGCTCCACCGCCGCCACCGGGAGCGACACCCCCATCTCCGGCGATACATTGCGCCGTGTTAAAACTCTGACAATCAGCAGCACACGTTATAATACCACCTACAAATCCCTGAGTGATACAGGTTTTTCCGTCAAGATCAGCGCCATCACATACTTCACCTGCTTCTTTGATATTGTTGCCGCATTCAATAGCTGCAGGAGCGAGTCTGGCGGTGTCAAGTGTATATGAATCTCCATTAGGGAATAAGTCATTTCCCGTTGCGGCATTATACACGTCAATAGGATTCAGACGAAACGTTGCTTCTGTTGTTCCCGGAGGAAGGGAATTGGCAATAGTTTGGGCAAACCGTATAGTAGCGATGGTAAACGCTCCCGTTTTAAAATCAGCATCATTAAACGTGGCATCTCCGGCGATAAGTTTGCGGTTCTGGCAGCTCACATCACGAAAAGAACCCCATGGAAGAATTACAGCATTATTTAAATTATCTCCCAGCGCAGTGCAGATGTCAAACTCATCAACAGTTAATTCAAAATAAACAGTACTCGTTTTAATGTTGTTTTCAAGAGTGGCGGTGATAAAAGCGGTTTGCGCATCCCGAAGGGTTACGTCCACATTTCCTGCACCAGGAATGTTAATGACATACCCCACTAATTGCCCGGGCGGAACGAGAAATGTAGAAGCAAACGTAATAAACAGAGTTAAGGCCACGATGCTGATGAGCAGTGGTTTCTGCGCGGTTTCGTTTATGGGAGGAAGAGGAGCAGGAAACGTTGCCCGCGGCGTTTTAGGCAGACTGTTATCCCACGTATGCCGGGGAAGGGAATAGTACTTCTCAGTAGAAAGATGAAGTGTGTTTCGTTTCCCGTGAACGTGTGTAGTCATACCTGTCCCTCTTATGGTTATTGCACGGTTTCTGCAAAGAAGTCCTGGAAAGCGTTAATAACATTATTGATCAGTTGGAATTTCTGTTGGGGAGTGAGTTTGCCTTGGGCATCATATTTAATCTGCGCCTGACCATCAGCCCCCTTATATAACGCAGCAGGATGAGCACAATCAGGATAACATTGGCCGTTGATTAAGGCATTGAGTTTTCCGGTCAGAAGTTGCTTCGCAGGAAGTTTTGTACAGACGCTTAGGCGAGCACCATGACCTTTATTCGTACAACTATATCCAATATCTTCAACCTGACAATCAGCAGAACATCCATCCTTTCCGGCATTATAATCATCAGCGGCCTGACTTCCTGCAGCGTTGCGATCATCACATTGCTCTCCGCTGTCGTGATTAACAACACCATCCCCGCACACGGAATCTTGGGGAGCGACAGCAAGGGCAGTGACGGGATTTATGGCAAACGATTCAATATTTCCACCAATTTCATTTGTACTAGCATCATCAAGGGTAATCTGCCCGGCAGAACTGGCGCGAAGTTTTAGTTTGAGGAGTGTCTTGAAACTATCTTTTGTATTGTCAACCGTTCCATGCGCGGCAGTGAACATATACTGCCAGACATTGCCTGCTAATAATTTATTTTGATCAGGAGCGCCGGCATTAGGAAGCCATTGTCCCCGAGCACTACTGTCAAAGACAGGTTCATTGGCATCAAAGCCTGCCCCTTTCGTATGAACTTTCATGTCACGAACATTATTATTTGCGTTATCTGAGTTTACGGACATCAAGACATCAACGTCAAAAGGAACGTTCTTGACAATCACATCTACATCTGTTCCTTTTTTGTCTAATTCATATTTCACTTCAGCAGTGCTTGCGGCATATACTACCGTCACGGAAAGTAAAAGTACTATTAATACTGAAAAGAGTGTCTTCATCCTGCACCACCTATGATGTGTTCAATCCCGCCGCACAATTGTCCTCCTGCCGGCTGCTCATCCCCATTTATAATTTGGATGTATTCTAAATTTTCACAGATATAATATCCCTGCGCCTGGAAGAGGCAGAATGGCTGGCCTTGCGCACCACAATTCGGCTGCGGTTCGCTATCTTTGGCAAATAAAGAGAGTTTGATTAGGAATAATTCATCATTTCCCACCACACCATCATCATTTAAGTCTACGGATAGTTTTTCACATACTCCTGCTTCTATGCCATTTGCAGCACATAATGCTACTTTTGCATTCTGATCTAAAGTATTAAACGCGTCATTAACAGCGGGACAATGTCCTCCAGCCTGACATTCATTGACGAAGTCACAATATGCACCTTTGTTATCTCTACAGAACTGCCCGCAGTCTGCATCATTCGCTTCACATACTGCCGGACCATCATCACAGGCATCTCCCTGAGCATCACCATTTGCATTTGCCTGATCAGCATTTGACACCGCAGGACAGTTGTCATCTGCATCTGCGATTCCATCATTATCAGCATCACAGGCATCTCCCACACCATCTCCGCCTGCATCTGCTTGATCAGCATTTGCATTCAAAGGACAATTGTCTGCATCATCCGGAACTCCATCATCGTCGTCATCAGTATCAATTTCTGCAGAAGGCTGTTTAATGTTGATAATGATATTTGTGTTAGGATCGGCAGCGTCTAAATCCAGAATGTTAATTTCTCCAAAGCGGACAGCACCAGCGCGAATGTTACCTTCTGTTAATGGTGCGCCGCTGTTGACCGTGAAATGAAAAGTGGCAATATCTTCAATGTCTCCCTGCAATGCTTCTTCTATATTTAACGTGGCAAATTCAAAAAGAACACGGCCATTTTCTGCGGTGACACGGCGGAAGTCATTGCCCCAGGCAACATCTTTGGGAGTACGAACGCCATCTACCCCAAACGCCGGATCAAACGTAATGACATTACTATCATACAGAACTTCTACGGAATATGCCACCGATTGTTTCCCTACGGGAAGACGTGCCCCAGTGATAAGATGAAATTCATTAAGTTGTGTTAGAGTAGACAATTCTCCGGAAAATCCGGCATCTCCTGCAACGGCATTTGCCGCATCTCCTACAAAAATCGCTCGTCCGGCGGTTCTGCCGCTAAAACCTACGTAGAGAGTAACTCCTAATAAAGCGATGACTACCACACTTACCAGAGCGGTAATCAGTACTTTTTTGTTGTTAGGAGAGGTTTGATTCATGGTTATCCTCTGTGTAAATCTATATGCGCTTTAAAGTCTCTCGCAAGAGCATTAAACCTTGTTTCTAATTTAATTGTTCTATCGCTCACAGACCAAGTTTTCAGCAAAATAGTAAACATAAGAGTAATGACGGCAACAAATTCTGTAGGGCTGTTCCCAAAGACATACCACAGAATTAAAACAATGCTCAGTACGAGAAAGATTAAAAATAAAATCTCTTTGATGTCTTTCATTCAAATGCCCTCCCCGTGACAAACAAGTACATTAAAATAAAAAGGAAAATAGCGACAACAACCCAATATAATACGTTCTGCCATTTTTGTTCCTGTAAGAGGTTGCCTCTATCTTTCATTTTATCCGTTAAATATATCTCTGATAATTCGTGCAAGGCGGTTGATGAATACAATGTCCCATCTTTCAGGAACATCTACATCAGGAATGGCGTCAATGGCGTTTTTGAGTTCTTGTTTTTTGGATAATTCAGTACAGGCGCCAGCAGCGCAGCCATTGGCACAATTTTCAATGAGGTCTGAACCACTCCCCTCGGCGTTACATTGTTTTTTGGCATTGCCCTCACAGAAGATACTATTTGGGACACAGACTGGGGCGGCAACACAGCTCCCCCCCTGACAATTGTTGGAGGAACAATCACCGTTTCCAGAACACAATTTTCCATTACCACAATCTGCACAGCTCCCCCCACAATCAACATCTGTTTCATCACCATTCTTTACATTATCATTACAGGCAGGAGAATTATCCGTACAGACACCAGCAACACAAGATTGAGTCCCGGCATTACAGACAACACCAACAGCCCCACAATTATTAATATTCGTTCTCAAATCCACTTCACAGCCATTTGCATCATCCCTATCTACGTTCGCAAAGTTTGCGGCACAGATATATTCACACTTTGTATTAGTACAGGCAGCAACAAGAGTACGCGGAACATCTCCCGCTGCTAAGCCAGCATCATCATCAGCACAGAGATTGGTATTAGCGGGGACTGCACCGGTACATTGGGCAGCGATATCAATCTCAACAGGGTGGTTAAAATCAGTAATACCATTTCTACCAGCCACCAACATTTCCACGGATGTCAGTTGAACAGTTTTATCATCGCCTGAACTAGCAGCGACAAGGGTTACAGTAAATAAGTCAGTTGGTTGAGCATTAGTGATAGCAGCAGCAGGAGGTCCAGATCCCCTAATTTCAAACGTGCGAGCATTAGCATC
>CAYIBV010000063.1:0-7766 GCA_964361725.1 uncultured Methanosarcinales archaeon
TGTGTGTAAAGATAGATTACTGACGGTTTAATCGGCTCTGAACTTTCATACACTGCCTCTTGTGTCACTTCTGCTTGCATGACTTTCTCTACAACACCAAACGTTTTGGGTTGCAGAATCTTCAGCACTACGCTTATTCCTACCACTATACCGGCAACGGGCAATATCCCTCTCAGCTTCTCTTTCAATCCAGACACTTTTCCCGGCGCGATAATGATGTACTTATTTGCCAGCTTGTAATGATTGACTTCCCGTCCTTTTGGACTATAATGGAATTCTTCCACTTTCACCAATCCTGCTTCTTGCAGTTTTTGCAGATGGTAATGAACAGTAGAAATGGGAATATTGAGTTGTTTGGCGATATTTGCCTCGCCGTCTTCTTTTTCCACCAGATGATTGAGAATTTTCCTGCTTGTGTCAGAGGTAATAGTCTCTGCCAGTTTCTTCGTTTTTGGTTCATTAAGGTCAACTAACAAGAAATTAGATTTGCTCATTTAATCCCCCGCCCATTTTCGATACAGTTTTCCATTTTCATGAAAGGTAAATCTCCAGGTAAAATAGTACACAGAATACGTATTCCCTTCTTGGACAACGTCGCTTTTAATTTTTTCTTTTCTCTCTTCTTTGGCGTTGAGGTATTCTTCTATCATAAGAGGTTGCCCTGTTCTGTTCTTTGAGTTTGGATTGTATGTTGAGAAGTAATTCTCCAGTATATAATTCTGAAGAATCTCGACTGCTTGTTCACGCGTGGTAACTGGCTGATTGAGATCATAAATCAGTTCCGGCTGGAATGATTGATTACATTGGTAATCCTCAATGATAACCCATTGCGTCAATAAGAGAAGCATTCCCCCCAGAACAAATAACACAATGCGCCCACTACGCCGTGTCTTTAATCGTAGGGGTAGATAGAAAAATAGGACAATAAAGAGAAAAGATAAGAGTACATCTACTGCTACTCTCCATACAGGGGATAAATAAGTCATACAGGCGATAGTCATACTTTTATTAAGCGTAAAAACCTATATAAACCTTACGAAGACTTTCATCACAACTGAAGTTAACATCCCAATAAACTCTTTTCAAAAGCAAAATATTAAAAACCCTCTTCTCCTTTCCAGGTTAAAAAAGAGGTATATGATGTTTGATCTGATAAGCATAGGGGATGTGACGGAAGATGTCTTTATTCAGGTAGACCACGCCGCCACTCTATCCTGTGATGCCCGTCATAATCGTGTCTGTCATCTGGAGTTTCCTTTTGGCACCAAAGTGGGGATAAAACGCGTGGATAAGCTTTTAGGAGGAAACGCGGGGAATATGGCCATTGGCTCTTCCCGTCTCGGGCTGCGATCAGCGCTGTATGCAGAAGTAGGGACGGATTCTCAGGGAGAGTTAATTTACCGCTCTCTCAAAGATAACAACGTCTCCACAACATATTTCTTCCGAAACAAAAAAGAGAAAACCAATTACAGCGTGGTGCTATATTTTAATGATGATAGAACTATCTTAGTTCATCACGAAAAGAGGCATTATCGCTTCCCTTCTTTAGTTCCCTCCCGCTGGGTATATCTTACCTCCATGGCCGAGGGAAACCAAAAGATTTTTCCTTCTCTTCTTCGTTACCTTGCCCGTACAAAGGCACAATTAGGATTTAATCCTGGAACCTTCCAGCTCTCATTAGGACTGTCGAAACTGAAACCCGTTCTCCAACGATGTACGTTTCTCTGCGTAAATAAAGAAGAAGCACAGAAACTTCTCGCCACAAAAAGTACAGATGTACGTTTTCTTCTACGAAAACTATGCGAAACCGGACCAGAACTGATCGTCATCACAGATG
This sequence comes from uncultured Methanosarcinales archaeon, assembly GCA_964361725.1. Classification (GTDB taxonomy): domain Archaea; phylum Nanobdellota; class Nanobdellia; order Woesearchaeales; family GW2011-AR9; genus CAYIBV01. The sequence goes on from CAYIBV010000063.1 coordinate 1,838, forward strand.
GGGAGAAAGGTACGTATTGTTACGATGGGAAGCGGTACCTTTACTGCCCTATTTATGACGTGCCCTGCCTAGAACGTACGGGGGCAGGAGATGCCTTTGCCACGGGATTTTTATCTGCATTGTTTTACCGCCAGCCTGTCAAAGAAGCCCTGCGCTGGGGAACGATCAACGCTGCCTCTGTGATTCAGCATATCGGCCCGCAGGAAGGATTGATTCGTCTCCCCCTCCTCAAAAAGATCCTGAACGCTAATCAAAAGTTTACTGCCCGCGTATTTCAGACGGCAGAAGTGACTACCCATACAGTCTATCATCCTCAACGCTATAAGACGTTTTAACATGAACAAGAAAATTTTAGTTTATTGGATACCTAAAGTGGTCTCTGTATTGGTACTTACGGGATTCATCATCATTCAGAGTCTTACCCAGACCGGAAAATTATTTCTCAGTATTCTCGTCTCGGCCATTATCCTGTTTACGATTCTGATTGCATGGAAAAATCCCGCTATTGGAGGGGCCATTTTTATTATTCTAGGAGCATTATCATTGGTGGTGGCTATGGGAACAAACGCCCAGTTTATTATGTTTAGCTTCCCTATTGTCTTGTCCATTACCGGGAGTTTATTTATTATGCAACATCTTTACCAAGAGAAAAAAGAGCGGGAGGAGGATATTGAACTATGACGTTTGCTTCCACAAAACAATTATTGGAAAAAGCACAGAAGCAGGGGTATGCTGTGCCACATTTTAACATTAATAATATGGAAATCATGCAGGGAGTCGTCCACGCTGCGCGGCGTCTTAAGTCACCCGTTATTCTGGCAACAAGTGAAGGAGCACTGCATTATGCTGGCATGGACTTTCTGTATGCTCTTGCTAAAACGGCGGCAGAACAGAACAAAGTTCCTATTGCTCTTCATTTGGATCATGGACAGGATATAAAGCTTATCAAAACAGCAATTCATAAAGGTTATTCCTCCGTGATGATCGATGGCTCTCATCTTCCGTTTGAAAAGAATGTGGCGGCAACTCAAAAAGTTGTTGCCCTTGCTCATCGCTATCATGTGAGTGTAGAAGCAGAGTTAGGCACTATTGGTGGAGCGGAAGACACGGTACGATCACGGAACATTCTTTATACAAATCCGTTTAAGGCAAAAGAGTTTGTACAGCGCACGGGCTGTGATTTTCTGGCTGTTGCTCTTGGCACGAGCCATGGGGCATACAAATTTCAGGGGAAAGCAACATTACGGCAGGATATCTTAAAAGAGATTACTCAAAACGTAAAGATTCCATTAGTTCTTCATGGCGCTTCCGGAGTTTCCTCTTCGTTAATCAAAGAAGCGGAGAAGTATGGGGCACGATTGATGGGTGTGCAAGGGGTTCCAGATAATCAGATACGAGTAGCGATCAAGAATGGTATCACTAAGATCAATACGGACACGGATCTGCGGTTAGCGTTTGACGCTGCCGTACGGAAAGTAATAAAAACCCAGCCTAAAGACTTTGATCCCCGGCATATTCTGGGACCGGCGCGTGATGCTATTCAGCGCGTCGCAGAACAAAGGATACGATTATGTGGAAGTGTAGGGAAAGCGTAAAACAAGAAATAGAAAAATGAAAAAGGTGAATACCATGAAGAAAAAATATAAAGATGTAGTGGCTTGGGTTTTCTTAATTATTGGACTAATGTTTTTAGTTTTATTGCTATTGAGGATATTTCGTGTGATATAAATGGAAAAGTATATTTATAATGTCGTTTCCGCAATTCTTTTACTAACCAGTATTCTATGGGTGGTCTACTTGATTATTGCTTCATGGGGCACTTCTTGTTTTAATTTTTTTGACTCTTATGCTACTATTGTTGTAATGTTGCTGGAGATTATTTGGAGTAATTTTATAAAGATAGGACAATACGAAGGTGCTACAAAATGATAGTTCAAAACAAAAAAACACTTTTAATCATTCTGTCAGGAATTGTAGGAATTATATTTATCTGGTCACTTATCAATCCCAAAGATTACTTTGTCTGGTTTCTGGAAGTAGTGCCGGCTATCATAGGCATTGCTCTTCTTGCGTTTACCTACAAGCGATTCCCGTTCACAAACATCATTTACGTGTTTGTTGCGTTACATGCCATTGTCCTGATAGTCGGCGGACATTATACTTATGCAGAGAACCCTTTATTTGACTGGTTTAAAGAAATCTTTTCTCTGGATCGAAATCATTATGATCGCTTAGGCCATTTTGTGCAGGGATTTTTTCCGGCGTTGATCATTCGTGAATTTTTATTGCGTAAAACAAAACTGGAGCGGGGAAAGATGCTGTTCTTCATTGTCGTTTCTATTGCTCTCGCTATAAGCGCTTCTTATGAAATTATGGAATGGTGGTCTGCTCTGGGTGTCGATCCTGCTGCCGGGACAGCATTTCTAGGAACGCAGGGTGATATTTGGGATGCGCAATGGGATATGTTCCTGGCATTGATTGGAGCAAGTCTATCACAACTGCTCTTTTCAGGTATGCACGACCGGCAACTCAAAGCATTATTACAAAAGAGGAAACGATGAAAGTATACATTGGCGCTGATCATGCCGGGTTCAAGCTGAAAGAGAAACTCAAGCGCTGGATGGATGCGCAGAATATTGCCTATGAAGATCTTGGTAACACTATTTACGATAAAAAAGATGATTATCCCCTCTATGCTGAACGCGTTGCCCATGCGGTGGCGAAAGAGAAAGCATTTGGCATTCTTGTCTGCGGTTCAGCACAGGGAGTATGCATTGCGGCAAATAAAATTCCTAAAGTACGGGCAGTCGTTCCTTTCTCTGTGAAAGAAGCAAAACTTTCCCGCGAACATGAAGATGCTAATATCCTCTGCCTCTCGGGATGGTATTTTCTTCCGGGAAAAGCCACAAAGATGGTGCATGCTTTTCTGAACACACCATTCTCCAAAGCATCACGTCATGTAAGACGGATACGGGAAATTAAGGAGATGGAAAAATGATGAATCAGCACATCATCCCTTCCCTTGTTGCCAAGAATCAGAATACGTTAGATTCACTCCTGCAAAAACTCAAAGGAGCGACAAAACACGTCCATCTCGACATCGTTGATGGAAGATTTGCAGGGAACCATTCTTTAGATTTTAACTTCAAATTGCATAAAACGTTTACCTATTCTGCCCATGTCATGACTCGGAATCCAGAACGATGGATTCAGAGGCATCTGAAAGCTATTGACTTATTTATTCCTCAAAGTGAAGCGATACGGAATAAAAAAAAGTACATTAAATGGATGAGATCAAAGAAGAAAAAAATCGCCTTTGCCCTCAAGCCTGAGACAAAGATCCATACATTGAGACCATACATTAAAGATATCCAATATGTCTTAATCCTCACCGTCCGTCCGGGATTTTATGGTTCGTTATTCCTTCGCGCTCCATTACAGAAAATAAAGAAAATAAAACAATTAAATCCTAAGATCAAAGTCATCGTGGATGGCCATATGAATCTCCAAACTGTGAAAGAAGCGCGAAAAGCGGGGGCAGATTATGTCATCTGCGGGTCGTACATTCTTAATGCCTCTAAGCCGAAAGTGGCATTGCAGCAGATGCGCAAAGCATTTATGAGATTTTAATAGATTAATGATAAACCCGTTTCACCTCCATCTATACGCAAAAAGGACATAGCTCCGCACTTTAGTGCGTGAGCTAGTCCTTTTGCGCAAGAAAGCTCTTGCTTTCTGCGCAGAAAGACTTCTGTCTTTCTTGCGTCACAGAAATTCGCTATTGATTGGAAGCGTCCCTGTCCAAGCCTCGGACTTTAGTCCGAGGTGGGACGCTTCCGGCGAATTTCTCATGACAAGAAAATTTAAGAAGAATACGCTTAAAGAATAGGTATGATTACAGAAAACAAAAACTTTTCCTATACTCTTGGAGAACTTCCTCGGGGATGCCAGTTCTGCGTCCGGGGTGAGAAGTTAGTTTGCTTTGTTACTGGCATTTGCCCCAGGCGATGTAATTTTTGTCCGGTCTCAGATGAAAAATATGGCAAAGATGTATCTTTTGCTAACGAACGAAAAGTTGTAGGGGAGCATGATCTTCTTCTTGAAGCTGACATGATGAAAGCACGGGGAGCGGGCATGACGGGAGGAGATCCATTGTCCAGAATGGAAAAGACTGTATTATACATCAAAATGCTCAAGCAAAAACATGGGGCATCATTTCACATCCATCTTTATACTTCTTTAAATCTGGTCACCACAGAAAAATTAGAGCAATTGTATGCTGCCGGATTGGATGAAATTCGTTTCCATCTCGATCTCGATTCTCCCCTATTGTGGCCAAGACTGGAACTTGCCCGGAAATTTTCATGGGATATGGGAGTAGAACTCCCCCTGCTGCCCACCAAAGAAGAGGAAATAAAAAAAGTCATTGATTTCATCCATAATAAAGTTACGTTTCTTGTTCTCAATGAATTAGAGATTGCAGACAACACCCAATCTCAACTGACAGCTATGGGTTTCAAGACAAAAGATGAATTAAGCTATGCCGTGCAAGGTTCTGTAGAGACAGGCTTGCGTCTTCTTCGTTATGTAGAGGAGAAAAGATATCGTTTGCCTGTCCATCTCTGTACAGCGAAACTTAAAGACAGGGTACAGCTCGGAAATCGCCTAAAACGAGAAGCAAAAAGCATGAAGAAGCCATTTGATAGGATTGATGAAGATGGCCTTCTTGTCCGTGGTGCGTTATATCTGCCTGATCTTGTTCCGGGGTTTGGATATAGAGAGAAATTACGGCAGTGTGATAAAGTGCCGTATATAGAACGATTAAAGATAATTGCAGAAAAGTTAAAGCAAGAGTTCAGATTGCAGGATGATGAGCTTTATGTTGACACTGAAAAACCACGAATCTTACTCTCTGAAAAAAAGATAAAGCCATTATCTAAGAAATTGAAGAGTTATGGCCTCATCCCATCCCTCGTGAAAGAATATCCTACAGCCGATCAGCTGGAAATAGAAGTAGAATTTACGTGAATAATCTTAATCTTGTACATTCTTAGTGGCTCGTGTTTAATCCAGCGAACAAAGTGAGCAATCAAGAACTTACATCGAGGGGACATTTCGTTTTAGTCGTTAGTTAGTCGTAGGGTGGGGCGCCCATATTGGCTTCGCATGATTCCATAAGAAATCAAAATATTTCCTGTAGGTTCTTTCAATTTCTTTACTTCGCATTAAAATTGCGTAATAGGGTTCTGACCAGATAAATAAGACTACATGACCATCATAAATTAATGCATCAGTTGGGTTAAAAATGTCTTCTTTAAGGTATCTGTACTCACCGTTTTTTAATTTAGTAAACTTTTCTTTGTTACTAAAAATAATTTTTTCTTTAGTGCCTACTTTTTCAACTTGTTTAAGAAATTGTTTAGAAAATATTGGTAAAATTGTTTCAAATATTTGTGGTGTCCCAAGTAGAAGATAATCTTTTTCGCTCTTTAAAAGATTTTTATAAACTGCTTTCAATCCCTCAATTCCCCTAAAAACCTCAACAGATGTTTTTTCTGGTCGTTGAGCAAATAATTGCTTTAAATCTGGCAGAATTGATTGAAATTCTTTCTCTTTTTCCTGAAGGTCATGTAAAATCTGGACAGGGTTCGCAGGACTGAAATGTTTTGTATTGTTTTTAAGAACGTATGAAGCAAGACCTCCATCAATAAGATTTTGGAGGATGTCGTATGTCTGAGTTCTATCTACTCCGCCCTCTTCAGATATTTTTGTTACCGGAGCAAGTTTTAGTTTAAGGAGCGACAGGTAAACTTTTGCTTCTTTTTTACTTAAACCGATTTTTTCTAAGCTTGTGGTGTCCATACGTAATAGTTTAAGCCGTGATTATTTAAATGTTGTGGTAAAACTACAACATAAATTTATATTGATT
>CAYIBV010000064.1:0-7739 GCA_964361725.1 uncultured Methanosarcinales archaeon
TCTACTTTAGTAGAGGAAAACAAATAGGCACAATTAGTGTCCTCAGCTAAAAATCTCTATTATCCCGAAACTGGTTCGCATCACGAAACTAGTTCGCTCCATACTTCTTTAGGGGTTTTATAATGGAGGCTCATGTGGAGCCTCACTTCATTATAATGTTTGATATATTCTCCTAAAGAAGAGAATGAACCTACGGCATATTCCTCTTTATATGTTCGGAAGAATCTCTCCACTTTTCCATTCGTTTGCGGCCGATTTACCCTCGCCAGACAATGCTTGATACCTAAAATATCAAGCGCGACCCTAAATGCTGTCTTTTCTTGTACAGCATTTGGATGGTTCGCATAGTATTGCGAACCATGGTCTGTCATCACAGCTTTTGGTTTTCCATACTCAGCGATACCCGAATACAAAAGGGCAATGCTGTTTTCTGCGGTTGCTCTTTTGAACACACCAAATGCCGTAATAAGACGCGTTCTATCATCGATGTACACCGCCAGATTTTGATTTGTAAATGGGTCAAATGACCAATCTGTATGCCAAAGATCGTTTGGATTTGGTAATTCATAACGAACCCATTTACGAGGTTTCTGCTTCTTTGGATTTGCTTTAACCATTCCATTTCGCACCAGAATTTTCTCGATTTGCCGGTGCGAAATAGCAAATCCTCGTTTTTTAAGGATTTGCTCAATATGGCATGCGCCATAGCCAAACCGCTTTCGTAAGTCTAAAATAATGATCGTGGCGGTTTGGCTTAGAATGGTCTCAGACCGTCCGGTTTTATGGTCTCTGAGACCATCCCAGCCTTCTCGAGAGTGAATGCTGGCTAACTTTTGCACAGTTCTGGTACTCACATTTTGAGCCAAAGCAATTTTTGAAGTCGAAACACCATTCAAATACTGCTTAACAATCCAGATTCTCTTCTTAAAAGTTAGTTCATACATAAAGCCTCACCAACGTGAGGCATTATATGCGAACTAAAAATGGGATAGCACACCCGCAAGAACAAGTGGAAACATTTATAAACAGGTGGTTCTTTTTAATTCCACATGGAACAAAAAATTACATTTTTGACCCCTTTTTTCATGCATCCGCGGCGAGCTTTTCATATTCGAGAACTCGCTAAGATCGTCCATCTCAGCCACACTTCAATACGAAAACACATTCCATCTCTGGTGAAAGAAGGCTATCTGCAAATCAAAAAAGAAACACCGTACGATAAGTATCTAGCCAATATAACCTCTCCAAAATATCTCTCTCTTAAACAATATTACCATAGAGAACAGCTTCGGGAATCAGGTCTTATGGCTTATTTAGAAAAAGTGTTTGATTATCCCACGCTGGTGCTTTTTGGAAGTTACGCAAAAGGATTGGACGACGAAGAGAGTGATATTGATATAGGAGTTCTCTCAGAAGCAAAACCAGTAGTTAACTTTGATAAATATGAGCGATTACTTCAGCGAAAGATAAGCATCCATCTTTTTACCAAAAAAGATTGGGAAACAACAAAGAAAAAGAATCATAATCTTATTAATAACATTTGTAATGGAACAGTCCTAGGAGGAGAGCTGGAGGTACTGCCATGAGATGGAAATCCAGTTTAGAACAAGGCTACGTAAAACAAATCCCACCTGATACTATCAGGGCAAAAAGTCTTCTTCATTCATCCGGTCAGGCTATTTCTTCCGCATTAAAAATAAAAGTTGAAACAGACACACTAAAAACTATTATTCGTGAATTGTATGAAGGGCTTCGACAATGTTGTGAAGCTATTGGTTACCAGAAAGGGTACAAATTTTCATCACATGAAGCCATTACTTATTTCTTAGAGGAAGTCCTTAGGGAAGAAAGTATTGCTTCCAGATTTGATCGCTATAGAAAGATTAGAAACGGCATAAATTACTATGGGGATGATATTTCTCCAGAAACTGTATGGGAAGCCAAAAACGAGGTTCCCACACTTATCGAAAGATTAAAGAAGCATCTCATTAACGAAAACAAAAAGTAGAAAATGAAAACGTACAAACAAGTCATCCTCGTCCGTCAGGACCTCAAGTTACCGAAAGGAAAGCTCTCCGCCCAAGTTGCTCACGCTTCCGTGGAAGCAGTATTAAAGTCTGACTCTGTGATGGTAAAATCATGGTGCAAGCAGGGTATGGAAAAAGTAGTGCTTAAAATTAAAGATGAAAAAGAATTACTGCACTACTTTCAATTAGCCAAAGATGCTAATCTTGTCACAGCATTGATCACCGATGCGGGTCATACCGTTGTTGCTCCCGGAACAAAAACCTGCGTAGGCATCGGGCCAGACGAGGAAGAGAAGATTGATACCATAACCGGAAAATTATCCTTATTGTAATATCTTTATTGTCACGAAAACACCATGGCCACACCAAAATACAAACAGCGTTGCGGAATCTGTAAGAAGAACATGGTACTGATGTATTCCCATAAGCAGTTTCCTCTCTGTGTAGAATGCCACCTAAAACAGCTCAATCATCCTATTAATGATCCACAATTCCAGAAGTTCTTTGACATTCCCCAGAAACTCTATCAAGAGTCGTATTTCCTGCGCAAGATTAAAGAGAATTACTTACGTTTTGGCTCGCTGACCGAAAAGCAGATTGAAACGTTCAAGAAAGTCGTGGAAGACTTAAAGCAGGGAAAGAAACCAGTATCAGAAGACTCTTTGTGATGCCAAAACCATCACCCAAAACTTTATAAATAACCCACTGTCTTAAGCTCATACGATGAAGATTCCTAAGACGGTGAAACGGTTCTGTAAGCATTGCAAGAAGCATACGGAGCAGAAAATCACCCAGAACAAGAAAAAAGCTCCCAGTTCGTTAAGCAGAGGCTCAAAGTATCGGGCAAGGTTGCGGGGAGTGGCCCGTGGGATTGGAAATTTAGGAAGGTATTCCAAACCGGCTGTAACCAAATTCAAACGCACGGGTGCCAAAGGCACTAAAAAGACTGATCTGCGCTATACCTGTACGGTCTGTAAGAAAATGTCTACCCAGCGGAAAGGAATTCGTTCGAAGAAGGTGGAATTCATATGACAATAAAAAAGTTAAAGACATTTTTAAGCGTTCATTTCGAGGTGAACACAACATGAACATGCCCAAAAGCAAATTCATTAAAGTACGTTGTTCTAAATGCAAGAACGAGCAGATTATCTTTGGCACTGCCAGCAGTGTAGTCAATTGTTTGGTATGCACAAAAGAAATTGCCTTCCCCACGGGAGGAAAATCCAGGATTTCTGCCCGAGTGTTGGAAGTGCTGGAATAAAGTACTCCAAATAACCTTTCTTTCCAAAAACATTTATTTCCAACAACATTTATAAATAGCTCTCCAACCTAGAGATATACCATGTTTTACAAACGTAAAGGCTATCCTGAAGAGGATGAAATTGTATTATGTCAGGTTACTAAAATATTTCCCAGTTCCGTGTTTGTGGACCTGTCAGAATACCAAAACCTTTCCGGGTTAGTGCACATCTCGGAAGTCTCTCCGGGGAGGATCCGCAACTTACGTGACTTTGTCGTGGAAGGCAAACAGATTGTCTGTAAAATCCTTCGTCTTGATCGGGAGAAAGGCCATATTGACCTTTCCTTGCGTCGGGTGAACTCCACGCAACGCATGGAGAAATTAGAAGAGATCAAACAGGAGATCAAAGCAGAGACTTTGATCAAAAACCTCAGCAAGAAGTTACATCGTACGGCAGAGCAATTGTACACGGAGATTTCCGCCCCCATTTTAAAAGAATATTCTCACCTCTACCTCTGCTTTAAAGATATTGCTGAAGGACAGGTCCATCTTGAAAAACTGGGCGTGTCAAAATCGATTGCGGAAGAGTTCACTGCTGTCATCATCGAAAAGTTCAAGCCTGCTAAAATCATGCTGGGAGGAGAACTTACCCTACAAACCTATCATGCGGACGGAATAGAAAAAATAAAATCATTATTAGCGACCATTGAAAGTATCACCTCCACGATCAAGATCACCTACCTTGGCGGGGGCCGGTACAAGATTATGGTAGAAGATATTGATTACAAACCGGTGGAGAAGACTCTTGAACGCGTTCAGGAGCTTGTAGAAAAGTTCAACGACAAAGTATCTACGGCTTCTTTTGCGCGGGAGAAGAAAGAATAGCCATGGCAGAACATATTCGCTCTTGTCCTTCATGTAAAAAGTACACGTTGCAGGAAACCTGTTCCTCCTGCCATGCTCCTACCCATTTACCCCGTCCTCCAAAATTCTCGTTGGATGAGAAGTACATAGACTTAAAGCGGGAAGCGAAGAAAGAAGAGTATAAAGAACACCATTTGTATTAACACCACTTTTTGATAGTAAAATATATAAATACCCCTCTTTTTGAATGTAGTATGGAATGTAGTATGAAATCAGCAGCGTTAGGATTGGCATTATTGGTAGGAGGATGTGCTACTATTCTCCCACAAGAACCAAAACCACTACCACTACATTCAGAATATTTCATACAAGAAGAACCATGTGAACGTGCTATCTCTCCTGAGAGTGATCTTATTTTCGGTCTGAATGTACGCACGAAATGTCTTGATTTGTATCTCACTCCCTACCGGCAGTGGTTTTTCTTTGTAGATCCAGCACAGAGAGAGCCATACACAAGTATGGGCCCAACTGGGCGAGTATCCATTTATAATGGATTTCCTGCCGCAGAGAATGCTGTTCCTCTCCTTCGCTCTCGTCTCAATGGAACCCCTCTGGAACGCTGGGCAGTGGGCTTAGTGGAATTTGAACAGGAAAGATTACGTCAAGTAAATCCAGAACTTCAATCTCTTCCGAGGAAAGATGATGAGTTAGAAGTAGATGCTGCAGTAAAACGCGTGAGTGCATTAATGTCTCAATGGCAGCAAGAATACCAGAGACTGCATCCTCAGCCAGTCCCGCCAGAGTTAGTGATAGTCCCTCTCACAGAAGAAACAAGAAAGCTCTACTTCTCACCATAATAAATCACATCATCAATTCTATCGCACATTAAAATTCAGCAACGCCCCGCTCACGGCAATTCCCCGAGCTACTCCATCTAAGTTCACGTGAGTATCCAATCCACGATCAATAAACAATCGGCCATTAAAGTACTGCATCTTGACGTTATCCTGCTCCAGCGTGTACAATAACTTTTCTTCCACTTTTAAAGACCCATCTCCCGTTTCCAGTTCAAGATCCGTCAATTCCAATTCGCCGATAGACAACGTTTCATAATCCAAGTTATCAAATGAAATCTTCATCGTCCCTTTGGAAGAAAGTGTGACATTGTTCACGGCAATGCTTCGTGCCGTTCCATCTATTGATGCTCCTTGGCTATTGAAATCAATGGAACCCACAAATCCTTTCACTCTCAGAGTAACGTGCTTTAAGTTGCTTAATTCCAGCCGTTCATCGTTAATACGCACTTTTGTGGTCAGGTCATCAAACGACAATTCCAAATCTTTGATTTTTGCTTCTTTCTGTACTGTCGGAACACGGTCAAAAGCAAGGGACACATCCACTTCATTGGTACTTCTTTCTTCTTCCAAGGCAAGATCTCCCTCTTCAGAGGTTTCATTTCCCTCTCCCGTTACTCCTCCTGTAGCAAAGTCTTTTACCGTAAAACTAGTCAATCCATTCCCATCGTTCAGGAATAGGATGAAGAAAATGCCCGCAATGACTAGTGTACTCATCAAAATATAAAATCGCACATGATGTTTTGCTTGTGGTGGTTGTGGTGAATAACTCATGCTATCATCCTCATTTCTTTAGATACACCATAAAAAATCCCAATCACAGCAGAGCTGTAAGGTATTTTTTAATCTCAAAGTGTGTTATCCAGTCGCAGCAGAACTGCGGGGTATGTACCCACTTTGAGAAATCAACACGCTTTAATAAACTTTTTGGTTGTCCGGACTATTTCTGAAACGTTACGTCTTATTTTGCGGTTGCGATTGTCCACGTTTTCTTGCCTCATCTATGAGCTGTTCAATATATTCCATGATATACTGGGGATTGTTCACATCTTTGATTTCCATGGAATTCTGTTCCCCCCCCGAGGTAATGTAGACAGTTCCATAATCCAACAGCCGTTGTAAGCGCCCCTGCTTCAAGTTAATGTCTGGCACAAACCCTAACGGCTGCCAATATACATTTTTCTTTGATTGCTTCAGGATACCGTGAAGAATAACAAGTTTAGTGGGAGTTATTTTATACCGTACAAATCCCCGGGAAATTTCCGCAAATGCGACCGCAAATCCCGCGATAATCAATCCGGCATAAATGAGAAATGGTTTAAGAACTACCCCTTTGATTATCAGTGCCAACAACAATCCCATAATAACAACAGCACATCCATATTCCAAAGTATACGCTTTTCGCGACTTGCGCAATTCTAACAATACTTCCTCCTCATGTTCTGGCATAAAGCTCATCTAAATGGTAAAAGTTTATATATTTTGTGGGGTTCACCCCCATATGCCAGAATTGCCGGAAGTGGAAACCGTAGTCCGCCAGCTGCGGCCCCTGATCATCGGAAAGAGAATTGTTTCCGTTCAAAATCTTGACCGCACAGTGCTTGACAGGAACATACAGAATGCTGTGTCTCAGCAAGAGCGTTGTCCGAAGAACCATCCTGTGAGCTATGACAAAGTAGGGGGAAGAGGGACGTATTATTGCATGAAATGTCAGAGGTGAGACCATGATTAAACGGTTTTTTGAGAGGATTAAAGATAAGATACAAAAAAAGAAAGAATCAAAACAACTTGCCAAAGAACCGCTAAAAATACAAGAACCAACCACTTCTAGTTCTTACTCCAATCGTTTCCTGAAGTTTTACTATTTGAATAAAGAGCGACTGAATAAAGAACGCTGTTCTTCCTATGCCGAGCGGAAAAGCAAAAGTATTTGTGTTCGTTGTTCCCGACCAGTTGTTCAGGGCATCGTTTTCTGTGCCTATCATCAGGAGAAACAAAAGACATACAACAAGAATGCCCGGTCAACATGAACAACGAAGAAGCCATAAAGAGAAAAAGGAAAAAGAAACTACTCAACGACCAATGGGAATATGATCCTGATTCCGAGTATCCCGTGCATGAGAAGTACCCGAAAGAAGAGCCGATTAAAAAAGGATAAGATTATCCTAGTTTTAATCCATTAGTAATTTTCCGCTCCGGCTGAATGAGCACCACTTCTCCATTTCCCACCGCAAATCCGGTAATTAAAATTTCTGAGGAGAACGGCCCAATTTGCTTTGGGGCAAAATTGGTAACGCAAATCACTTGTTTTCCCATCAGTTCATGCTTTGTGTACAACTTAGTTATTTGCGCGCTCGATCTTTTAACCCCTAGTTCTCCTAAATCCACCCACACTTTATAGGCTGGAACTTTTGCGTCGGGAAAATCTTCTACTGTAAAGATTGTTCCTACGCGTAATCCAATATTTTCAAAGTCATTCCATGAAACTGTTGATTTCTTGAATGGGTGCATACCCCGTTGCGCAAAGTGAAACAGCGATTTCACTTGCGCACAAATGAAGTCTTTGCTTCATTTTGTGCTTGCAACGATTATAAAATCCCATTCAAGATTAAAAAATACATGGAAAAAGAAAACTATCTTTTTCCAGTACAGAAATGAAGTAGTTCAAGAAATATGAAGAATATCATATTTCTGAACTGAAAACTGATCGTTGTCAGTTTTCATGTTTCTTCATTTCTTGTACCCCACAGCTCT
>CAYIBV010000065.1:0-7632 GCA_964361725.1 uncultured Methanosarcinales archaeon
ATATCTTTCATGTACATAAATGAGATAGTTTTCTCATTTCTTGTACCCCACAGCTCTGCTGCGATTGGGATTTTTTATTCTCAGAGATATTTCTTTTTTCATGGTCAAAACGTACTATTACCTCCTCCCTCATATTCCTTCCGGTGCAGATACCTCCAGAAGATATAGAATCCTCCTGCTCCCACCAATATTCCTGCTAACACCCCAAACCAGATCCATCCAGAAGAGCCAGTGCCTTTTGATTCTGTATCGGATTGAGTGGCTTTCCCGACGATTGATTTTATGAGAGTCTCGTCCTGTGCCTCTTCTTCCGTCAACAGTTCACTATGGAACGTCTTCCGCTCCATCTTATACGTATTCCAGAAATTCACGACCATGTCGAAAGTATATTTTCCTCTTGTCATGCCATGGGTGTCAAAATAGTCATTGATGCGTTTAATCGTTTCTCCCTGGATATCTATGGATTTCGTCCTAAATTCATCTACTTTTTGATTATCTCTCTTTATCTCCACATCTACAAATACGTTTTCTACTTTGGTATTCCATTTGTTCAATAAGTCCAGAGAGTACTGGTTAATGGTGTCAAGAACAAAATAGGGGTCAAAATAAACAACTTCAACTTCCGGTCTTCCTACAAGAAGGGTCTTAAATGCCTCGATTTTTTGATCATCAAACTGAGTTATGGCCAACACGTCAAATTCTCCGCGTTTAAGAGCGTTCTTTTCCAGCTTCGTTGTCAATAATTTTGTCTCTTTGCTCTTTAAAGGAACTGTCTCCGTTTCCAGCTCTCGCTCTTTCTGCTCTTTATCATTCACAAAGAAAGTGCTCTGCACCGAGGAAATATCTTTTTTCCCAAGGTTATTCACTTCTGCCACGAGTTCGTAACTATCCTCCCGTTCATGGAAGTTTAGTTTTACCTCAATATATTTATCGGGGTAAGGTCCATGAATGATCATTTTGTGTTTCAATACGATCTTAGATGAAATTTCATTTTCTCCCAATCTTCCTAGTGTTTCCTCAAAGACAATATAAGCAGAAGACTCTCCGGGAGGGACATCTTTGGGAAGGCTTACTGAAAATTCTACTTTTTTAGCGTCATTTTCTGAGGTAAAGCGCAGTTCTTTTTCTTTGACTTTTACATATTTTCCCATTTCTCCTTCCACAGAGACTGTCATGGCAAATTCCCGAAGCTCATTATTGACCACCCATACTGTCCCCTCCATTGCTTTTCGTTCATCGGAAATAATAGTCGTCTTTGCCGGCCTGATGCCTAAAGCCGTCACAGAGTTAACGACCACCAAGTTAACAACCACAAAAAGTACCAGTATCCACAGCACCATTTTTGTTTTCATCCTGACGCCACCGTAAATGTTACTTCCGAATTTTTTGTTCCTGCGGGCTCATCATTGGGTACAGAGACATTTAATCCGATAACCACATCATTCTGCTGAGAATGCCAGTCTAAGTTCAGCACATGAGGAACAGCACTGCTGGTGTTCATATTGATGAAACTAGTATTGGAGATAGAGGTATTAAACGACCCCGTCTTATTCACTTCCGTCCGGAACTGGTAATTAAATGAAGGGTAAGTGGGAATCATAAAAAAAGGAGTGGCGGTAACGGTGATGTTTGCAATGATATTCCCTCTGTTTTCAATTAAGAAAGGAGAAGCGCTTCCTGCTGTTGTGCGGTTGGACGTTGTTAAATTTGCGCCGGGATTTACGGTGCCAAAGGCAACGGTATTGTTAAGGACAGTCAGGGAAAGCAATGACTGCAAAGTAAAATTAAACATACTGGATTCACTCCCATATCCTCCCGAATCATTTGCCCGTACCCGCCAGTAATAGGTCGTATCCACACTGAGTTCCGTGGTAATATCATACGTTACATTTTCCAGTGTGGTATTTATGATTCCTGTTACATTGATCTCTGGATTGTTAAATGTGGCACTGTCATCTATCACTAAATTATATGAGGGGATGTCTCCATTATCATCAGTGGAGACATTCCAGGTAAATCCCAGCGTCCTATTTGTGGAGGTGGAAGCGTTGGTTGGTAACAGTAAGCGGGGAGCGGGAGGAAAAGTGTTTGCCGTAAAGCTGCTGAAGAAAGAAGTATTTACCAGAAGAGTCCCGCTGCTATTGCTGATAAAGAAGCAGGACACTCCCGTACAATTGCTTCCTTCTATTACAATAGTAGATCGCACCATATTGAACGCTTCAGCGCGAAACAACTGGTCAATAGTAGACATGCCCATTTTAAAAAAGCTGATATTTGCTGAACTGTTAATCTGTCCCACATTAAAATTAGAAGTATTAACCGCAGCGCTGTTGTTACCTATAAAAATATTCCTTC
Organism: uncultured Methanosarcinales archaeon; assembly: GCA_964361725.1. Classification (GTDB taxonomy): domain Archaea; phylum Nanobdellota; class Nanobdellia; order Woesearchaeales; family GW2011-AR9; genus CAYIBV01. The sequence goes on from CAYIBV010000065.1 coordinate 2,356, forward strand.
CCAGTCCCATGCCCAGAGCGCTTGTTCCATTGGTGGTAAGATTCTTCAGATAACTTCCGTTCGTGGCATTATTCCAGCGGATCTCCCCCAGAGAATTGTTATAAATGAGGTTGTTGATATATAAATCTCCTGTAGCATCCTGAATTAAATTACCCGCTGCGGTGGTAATGTTATTATTTAAGAGAATATTTCCCGCAGAAGTCTGCGCAAAGCTGATTCCATGAGCACCAGAACCATTCGTCGAGATATTGTTATTGTCTAGCGTATTGCTATTTGAAGAAAGAAGCATGATGCCATGGGCGCTGCTTCCCGTAGTATTAATAACATTAGAAACAATAAGATTAGAACCGGAAGAAGATTCTAAACGGGCTCCGATACTGCTGGAAGAGAACGTAGAAATTGTGTTGTTTCTGATCGTTCCTGAAGAACTGCCCGTATAATAAATGCCATATTTACTGCTTCCTATTGATCCCCCTTCCACAAAGTTGCAGTTTCTGATAGTAACCCCGCTGTATCCTGCAGTGTTATCCACTCCCAGACCACTTCCTCCTGTCCCATATGTAACTGTTGCCCCGGCGCAATTTAAGTCAATATTAGAAGCATTTACGGTGTAACACGTACTCGTGTTTGTCACGCTCGTCACGTTCAGTGTCGTATTCCAGTTAAGTGTCCCGCAACTCATATTGGTATCTTGCGGTTTTGGGGTTGCGGTAGTGTAATCTACATCTAAATAGGTTGCGAAGATGAATCCCGTAGTGGCAGGGGGGTCCTGATTTGTGGAAGTATGAATTGCTCCAATCGTCACGCCGGAAAGATCTCCCGTGGGGGAACTCCAGGCACAACTTTGCCATCCGATGGCTTGAGATGTTCCCACAGAGATAGTGCACTGCGTGGTTCCTGATTGCGTAAGCTTAATGCTCAATTGATTTTTGGAACCAGTGCGCACGTAGGCATATAACGTTATACCGTTGATGCTTGATTCTGTAATGGAAGAGACACTCCAGTTATCGAGACGGGTACCGGCAATGCTTCCCACGCTCACGTTGTCCGTTATAGTAGGAGCGGTAGGCTGCCGGACAGCATCATCTACCGCTAGGTAATGGCTACCCGCACAATCTCCACAATTCAGTGTCCATTCCTGAGCTCCAGAATCGCCGGTAGGATCATAATAGGAATTTGCGAAAGGGGTAATCTCCTGTACCCCCACCACTGCCCCTGTCAACGCATCTTGTAATTTTCGTTGATCATTTGTACTATTACTTCTCATAACAGAAAAAAATCCCTTGTCCGGCAAATTATCTTTTATGAATGGGGAATCATAAGACGTTTCTGTTACAGAACCAAGATATTGGCCAGTGAATTGAATGATGCCGGAAAACAACAAAAGAAGAGCGATTCCCAGTGCTAATCCCGAGAGGAAGCGTATGGGCCGATAAGCTCTTTGTTTTTTTGTATGCCCGGCAATTTTTTCCTGCAGAAGATGGCGTTCTTTATGCTTCTGTTGAATCTCCTCTTCTTGAAAATGGAGAAGAGATTGTAACGATTTTCTTTTTGTTACATGATAAAGAGAAAACGTTGTTCGTCTCTCCAGTTCTAACGTTTCAATCTCTTTCTGAAGAAAACGTTCCTGTTCCTGCCATTGTTGAGGATTATGTGCCATGCTTCTTCTCCCGTGCCCGCTTCAGAAGCACGGCCATAGAGTTTGGACTTTTATGCAGCAATTTTCCCAGTTGCCTGTTTGTGAGCCTGTATACAGTATGAACGTACAATACGACGTGTTCCAGAACCGTTGACGATCTGTCCTGAAGGAGAGAAAAAGGAATCATGTACTGTTCTCTCTTCCTATGGAAAGGCTTCTTCCATGTTCGCCGTGCCCGGTGATATGCTCCCCAGACAGATCGTGCATCCCGCTGCAGCAGCGTTCCGATCTCTTGATACGATAATTTTTCCTCTTCATGTAGATACTTGCATAACGCTTCCATAGGATATAACTTTGTGGCAAAAATAGAAAGAGGAACTGCCCGCTCCTGCTTTACCTCCAAATACAACGAAATGACTTGATCCAGCTGCAGGTTCTGCTCCCGCTGCAACTGTCCCAGAAGCTGCTTGAGAACATGCTGAGAGCTCAGGCTGTCCAGAAGAGTATTCCATACTTCATTCTTACCACTCTCTTTCACAATAAATCAGGAGAATGGAAGAATGTTAATAAATCTTTTGTTTATTTTTCTCTTTCTATTTATTTTATTCACTTTTTATTTATATTTTTACTATATCTATTTATCAAAAGAACTATTTATTGTTTATTTATCTTTATTTGTTTATATATTTCATATTATATTTATATTTTAGTTTACTTGCTTCCCCTCATTTTCCCAAACATGCTCTTTTTCTTACCAAAATCTTTATAAAGCAGCCCTCTTCCCAGAACATAAAGCCGACACTACCACCAGCATGCCCGGCATGAGTCGCGTGGGAGGTTATTATGGATAAAGAACACATTCAACAAGCATTACTGGAAATTAAGAAAGAGCCTGTGCGTAAGTTCGTGCAATCATACGATTTGGTTATCAATCTTAAGAATCTCGAGATTAAGCAAACACCATTAGATTTCTTCGTGACATTGCATTATCCCAAAGCCCACGGAGTAAAAATTGCTGCGTTCGTCGATCAGGAACTTGTAGAGCAGGCCGGCAAATTATGTGATCTGACTATTCGTGAAAGTGATTTCCTTCGTTATGCTGATAAAAAAGTACAGAAGAAACTGGCGGAACAGTATGATTTTTTTATTGCTCAGGCTAATTTAATGCCCAAAATAGCTGCGGCATTTGGGAAAGTCTTGGGTACACGGGGAAAAATGCCCAATCCTAAATTAGGAAGTGTTGTTCCGGCAAATGCTAACCTTCAACTTTTAGTGGAGAAATTGAAGAAGACTGTCCGTCTCGTGGCAAAAAAAGGAATGAACCTGCAATGTATTGTGGGAAAGCAAGATATGCCTGAAGAACAGATCATTGATAATATCCTAACCGTGTATCAGACCTCACTCAAGCAATTGCCCAATGAAACGCAAAACGTCAGGAATGTCATCCTTAAATTAACGATGGGAAAACCGGTGAAGATCTAACATGGCAAGCAAGAAGAAAATAAAATTAGTTCAGGAACTGACTCTTGATATTCAGAACTACCCCATTGTAGGCTTGCTGAATTTTGAAACCCTGCCGTCACGACAGTTACAGAAAATGCGCTCTGCCCTTGCCCAGAAAGGGGTAAAGATGCGTATGGCACGGAAAAAACTATTGGAATTAGCGTTGCAGAATGTCAAGAAGCCGAACTTAGACGCGTTTCAGAAAAAAATCAAAGGTATGCCTGCTCTGCTCTTTACCAAAGAAAATCCTTTTGTATTATATGCTACTATCCAAAGAAGTAAATCTCCCGCGTTCGCAAAACCCGGACAGGAAGCACCGCGGGATCTCATGGTGAAAGCAGGACCGACGCAGTTTGCCCCTGGTCCAGTGATTTCCGAACTTGCCTCTGTAGGCATCAAGACAAAAGTGGAAGGGGGAAAACTCACCATTATTTCTGATACCATCATCGCCAAAGAAGGAACGATAATTTCCCAGAAAGTGTGCGATACATTAAAACGATTAGATATCAAGCCCATGGAAATTGGATTAAATTTAGTAGCCGTCTGGGAGAACGGCTTGGTGTTTGATGCCAAGCAATTGCACATCGATCCTGTAGAATATCAGCAGAAAGTGCTGGATGCAGCTCGCTGGGCAATGAATCTAGCTGTAGAAGCAGGGTATGCCAGCCCCGAAACCATGGAACTGCTTCTTCAGAAAGCGTTTAACGATGCGAAAGCATTATCTATTGAACAAAGCATACTCACCGATCTCACAGTAGGTGACATTTTAGCCAAAGTTGAACGGGAAGCGCATGCTCTTCAGCATGCTTCTGGATTCAACACGGACGAAAAACCAACGGAGGGATAAACATGGAATACATATATGCTGCTATGTTACTTCATAAAGCAGGAAAAGAAATCAACGAGAATGCTGTCAAGAGCGTTCTGACCGCTGCCGGAGTCAAAGTCGATGACACCCGCATCAAAGCATTAGTGGCGGCATTAGAAGGCATTGACATTGCCGAAGCGATCAAGAAAGCGGCGGTTGCTGTTCCCGTTGCTGCTGCTCCCAGTGCTGGGGCAGGACATGCGCCTGAAGCTAAGAAAGAAGAGAAATCAAAAGAAGATGATAAGAAAGCGGAAGAAGCTGCTGCAGCGGGCCTGGGTGCCTTGTTCGGCTAAGCTTTTTTCTTTTTCTTCTTTTCTTTTCTCGCTACCATAGGTAAGACCCCCATGAATGATACTCCCCGATTACGTGAGGAATTTAACGCCAAGAAACAGGAAGTTACTCGTCTTCGCTCTGAGCTTAATGTCATTCATACGGAAAAAGAAAATTTCTATAAGCAGCTTAAATCTTTGCGTGATAAACTGAAGCAGTATAATGCCCAGATTAAGACCATCAAAGAAGAACGGGATCAATTAACCTCAGAAGTAAAAGCGTTAAAAGAAGAGCGGGAACAATTCAATGCCATTGTCCATGAGAAATCTTCTGCACGCAAAGAAGTAGAGGAGAAGAAAAAGCAGGTCATTGAGCATCTTGAAGTCAAAGACAATCCCGGCCGGTTGCGTTCTGAGATTTCCCGTCTCGAACATCGCATCGAGACCGAAGTCATGCCTTTCTCCAAAGAAAAAGAATTAACGAAATACATCAAAGAGCTCAGAGTCCGTCTCAAAGAACTGGAAAAACTGGGAGATGTATGGAAAGAAGTTAATACCGTTACCGCCGACTTTGCTGAACATCGCCGGAAAGCCCAGGACGTTCATCAAAAAGTGCAAGAGAAAGCGCAACGCTCGCAGGAAAAGCACGAGCAAGTGATGGGTTTATTCGAGAAGATCAAACAGATACGTGAAGAAGAAAAGCCCATCGTACAGCAATACACCGAACGCAAGAGCAAGTTTGAACAGGCGCGGAAACAATTGGAAGATCTTCTCATCCGCGTGAACGAACTTGCCAAAGTATTTCATGGAGAAGAAGAGCAGGGTTTTCAGGCAAGAATCAAAGAAAGGACAGAACAAGTCACGGAAAAGCTCCGAAAGAAGAAAAAATTAAGTACGGAAGACATTCTGGCATTTCAGGCATCGAAAGAGTAGATGATGGTTGTTACAGAAATTTAGCTGGGTATAAAGCCCCGCCCTTTAGGGCGCAAGAAATGAAG
>CAYIBV010000066.1:0-7564 GCA_964361725.1 uncultured Methanosarcinales archaeon
CTCATTGCCAGACGTAGTTTTGAAGAGTGAATAATGATTGATTACTGCAAAGCAGGCTAAAGTTTAGGAGAATCGGGGGCAAAAGTTATAAAGTTAGATGTTTTTTAGATTACAGATGGTAGAAGTTAAATATAAAGGGGAAACGTATCTCTGTTTGGACGAAAAAATTTTACAAGAACAATTAATACAAGAAGGTATAAACCCAAATAGGATAATTGAAAAAGCTTGGGATCCGGAAACCACAAGAATTGTAATGGAAGGGTTAGTATGGTCAGTTAATGGATATATTTTAGGTAAGATATTTGATAGAATTCCTCAATTATTCAGGAAAAAAGAGTAGAAAAATGGAAGAAGAACAACAAAAATTTAATGTAGAACTCAAACAAACAATGAAAGGAGTTTGGTATGTTGGTTCTCTAAAAATAAATACCAATGATATTCTTGAATTAAGTAAGCTCATCGATTCTACTGTTCCGATTTTGCAGAATAAAATAAACCAGTTAAACAAGAATGACTTTAAACCAGCTTCATCAATGCCAATCATTAATCTCAATGATGATGAGAAAGTTTTATTCGAAAAGTTAAGAAGTATGAGAATGGATTTGGCACGGGCAGAGAATATTCCACCCTATATTATAATGCACGATAATACTTTAAAATTAATCGCTAAGTCAAAACCACAGACAAATGATGACTTTTTGAGAGTGGATGGGGTAGGAGATAAAAAGCTTGAAAAATATGGTGTATATTTCCTAAAAGTAATCCAAAATCACAGTCAAAGTCATTAAGCCACTACCCACTGGACAACCTCGCGTAGAATTTATAAAGAAGTGGGTCTTAAAGTAAGTAAAAATGGGTGATATTAACAAATTTAGGGACAAGTATTTAGTGGGGGACTGTCAGGATGTGCTTAAAAAAGTTCCCGATAATAGTGTTGATCTTATAGTTACTTCTCCACCCTATTCGGATAGCAGAAAAAATATTTATGGTGGAGTCCACCCAGACAAATATGTAGAATGGTTTTTGCCTAAATCTAAAGAATTTTTGCGTGTTCTAAAGCCAACCGGCACATTTATTCTCAATATAAAAGAAAAAGTAGTAGATGGTGAGAGGCATATGTATGTCATAAATCTCATAACAGAAATGCGTAAACAAGGATGGCTTTGGACCGAGGAGTTTATTTGGCATAAGAAGAATTGTCATCCTGGCAAGTGGCCGAACAGATTTAGAGATGCTTGGGAGAGATGTTTACAATTTAATAAATCCAAAAACTTCAAGATGTACCAAGATGAAGTTAAAGTTCCTATTGGGGATTGGGCAAAGGCAAGACTCTCAAATCTTAGTGAAACTGATAAAACAAGAGCAATTTCAGCCGTAGGTAGCGGATTCGGTAAAAATATTTCTAACTGGGTTGGTAAAGAACTTGTATATCCTAATAACGTCTTACATATAGCCACTGAATGTGGAAACAAGAACCATAGTGCCGTCTATCCACTGGCATTACCTAATTGGTTCATCCGCTTGTTTACAAAAGAGGGAGACTTGGTTTTAGATCCATTTGCTGGTTCTGGTACAACAGCGGTAGCGTCTGCTCAGTTAAAAAGGGATTATATTATGGTAGATGTAATGGAAAAGTATAAAAATGAGGCAGAAAAGAGGTTACTCAATGAAGTCTTTAAATATGAAGGAAGTCTCGAAGTTCGTCCAAGACAATATAGCAACGTTTCATCAAAACAGGTTGAAAAGTCTCGAGGACACCAATCTACACTCGTTGCTACAAAAGAAGAACCCATACTTATTCCGAGCTAAAAACGTAATAACTGCTCAGGAATTGGTAACTTCATTCTTGGATGCCAAACTTTCGGCATCGGAAGAGAAAATTTTTGGTGATTTCTTAGAAGATCTTGCTATTTATGTTGCGCAAAAAACAGTCAATGCCCAAAAGTCAAGTGGTAGCGGGATTGACTTTGAATTCAGAAAAGGAGATAAAATTGTTGTTGTTTCTGTAAAATCTGGTCTTAACTGGGGAAATAGTAGTCAATGGAAAGCACTGGAAGCTGATTTTAAGCGGGCACAGAAAGTATTAATGCAATCCTCTCACGTTAATAATGTTCAGTGCGTTCTCGGTGTCAGCTATGGAAAGGCAAAAACCACCCTGAAACGAGGAATAATATTACAGGTTTGTGGTCAGAATTTTTGGTATATGATTAGTGGAAGTGAGTCATTCTATAAAGATATTGTTGAACCACTGGGTTACAAAGCCAAAGAGTTAAATGAATCATTCAACGAGAAGAAAGCGCAATTAGTAAACAAACTGACAAAAGAATTTTTGGATGATTTTTGTACCAAAGATGGTAAAATAATGTGGGAGAAAGTTGTAAAGTTCAATTCTGAAAATATTACGGCAGAAGATCGGCGCAATCTTTAAATAGTTAGTTTTAGCTAATTATTACATGACCATAAATTTTACCGAAGGAGTTGGATTTATTGTATTTATTAACTTAGAAAAACAGGAAAAATTATTTCAACAACTAACAGGAATATTTAAAAAAATAGATTGGAATGCAGAGGGCGCATTCTTCAATTATTATGGTGAAAATAAAGATAGCAAGGCACATGCTAAGATTTGGATTAGAGCAAATCAAAGTATTATAAAAGAAGTGAGAGAGAGTGTTAATAATTTTAAAGAAGAAACGACTATAATAGAATGCAATGTTGATTCTTATGTTGTCTGTTCAAAAGAGAGGAATAATTTAGGCGAATTTGATAATTTTGAGAAGTCAAATTTATGGCTTATTGAAATAAAAGAAGAAGGCACAAAATATGCTATTGAAATAAAAGAGGAGCTAAATGTAACTCCCAATACTTTAACAAATGGGATGTTACAAAAAATATCACAGAAAATAAGTAAAGAAAAACCAGAAATGATTAAACAGTTTATTAAGTTCCATTTTGTATTAAATCCATTAGTTCATTTTGATAAAGGATATGAAACAGAAGAACAAATAAAACAAAGATGTATTAACAATTTATTATAATAGTTGCCCCCAATTCTCCGTCGTATTCACTCTTCAAAATTTGGATGAAACAAAGTGAAATCACTTAGTCAACGTTAGAATTTGTTGCGAAGCAATTGATTTCCGTTCCGTCTTTCTCGACTAAGCAAAGTCTGGCAATGAGCACGTATCAGTTTTAAAGTTGTGCAAGTTCAAGTGCATCAAGAGCGGAAAAAGATTACGCCTAACATATATTTATGTCAGCACGGCAGTGATAACGTCCACCATATTTATTTTTGCTGACATTATAGATAACTGCGCAGTTTATACCACATTTGGCGCAGTTATCTAATAAGTAAACTGCGTTGAAGAAGTGATGATAACATGAACAAAAGTATGTCATTTAAGCTACGCAGTTTACTATATAAAAACTTACTTCTTCCCCAATGCCCACAACATCTCAAAATAACGCTTAAACGCTTTGGCGATATCCGGCTGTTGAATGACGATCGCTACGGGGTCATGGATCCATAGGATGATTGCTACTTTATTCCCATAGACATTAGTGGAAACAAGAGAAGCAAAACTCTCTGGCAAATAACGAACCTCGGCGAGGGGAACGGGACTGTCATGTTTCTTCCCAGCATATAACGCATGCAATTTAATTTTCTTTCTCACCCGTTTATTGGTATAATGAGGAATGTAAAATTTCAGCAGCTCTTTGGCATTATGCGATGCCCCAATGATAAACACATCTTTGCCCTCATTGATTTGATCCTCGAATACCGTCTTGATTCCTTCCAATCCACGATAGAATAATGTCTCTTGTTTTCCTTTCTGTTCCTGAAATTTAGCAGAGAGTGTTGGAAAAATCGTATCAATCTGTTCTTTCTGATGGTTGATAATCTCCCGGACCCGCTGCGGATCGCTGGGCATGTAGAAGCGCTTGTCATTTTCCATGATATAACTTACCAGCCCTTTCTCAATCAATCTATCTAACGCATCATAAATACTTCGTCGGTGGATTCCCGTCTTTCGAGATAATACCCCTGCCTGTGCTTTTCCCAGATCGAGAAGCATGGCATAAATCTTCGCTTCCGTCTTCGTTAATCCGATATGCAGCAATTCTTCGTACATAGAATGGGAAAAACATCTTCACTTATAAAAATATTGTGGTGATAAACATGCCCACAACACTTTAGATAGTCTGTCTTATTTTTGCGGGGTGGTACAATCTTTATAGTGCGTTGTAATATCATCAACAACTCTCTCTAAATCAGGAAGGGGAGCAGTGAACCATCGGTGACCGGAGGGGATAAAACTAACGCATGCTTTGAGCGAAGAGGCAATGGCATCTTGCTTATCTGTTGAAAAAATCTTGTCCTGTTCCGTGACAATGACTAAAACAGATGTATTGTCAGATTCTTTTGCCTCCTGACAGCCGTTTCGGGAAAGGATGTACTGCGCGCTCTGGGTATTAACCCAGCGATATGGTCTCCAGTGCGGATTATCTTGTTCTGGGCAGTCGCCCTCATGCCAGTATTGTGCTGCTAAAGGATACGGGGCAAGAAGCGGAAGATGTTGGCTCTTTTTCAGTAGATACATCCAAGATAGCCCAAAAATAGTCCGTTCCTGTCTATTATGCATGAGGGCATCTTCCATTGATGTGAAAGGCGAGGACAGTGTCAATCCCACGATCCTGTTCTTTAATGAAGCAATGGCATTGTCTTTTCCAGTAAGAATGTCAAAGGCAAGAAGAGTAGATAAGCTATGGGTAATAACATATGCCCGATCTCCGGCCATGCTTAGCGCTTCTTCCATTTGGAGTTTCATCGTCTCTGCAGTATACATTCCCCGGGCATGTCCATTTCTGGCCACTGCCGGAGGATATATAATATATACCACACTTTTTGTCTCCGATGCCAGAAGTGCGGGAAATGCCCCATGATAGTTTGCTTTTCTATGTTTCTCGTAGGATAAAACCACACTTTTACTTTTCACCGCGGGGAGAACGTTCATCCCTGCAAGGATAACCAACGGAATATTTTTGGTACTCTCTGTTGGACAATAGCTTTCTATGGGAAGTCTTTTAGTGGATTCGTACTGAAATAAATTCACCCGCAGATCATTCATTGAAGAAAAAAAGGGACTTTCCTTTTTAATATTTTCTATTTTTATTACTATAAAGTAGTTTAATAAGATCACTCTTCTACAAAAAGATATCTTTTGAGAAATGTCCTATTTCCGGCTGAACCACACGCTGATACTCTGCCGTTTTCATTTTGATGGATCGTTCCAGAGAACCGGGATTGAACGCCATAAACTCTTCCTCAAACAGGGCTTGGTCAACAATCATGCGAACACCCAGGAGGTTTCCAAATGGCGGCACTGCTCCTTTATCGCATCCTGTCACCTGTTTCAGTTCTTCTGGAGTGGCGAAGCGCATGTTTTTTGTTCCCAGCAATTTCTTCAATGCTCCCGTATCAAGACGCCTGTCCGCAGGAAGGACCGCAAGGACAAACTCAGCATCACTTTTGACCATCAATGCTTTTGCCCCAATCTTTAATGGTTCTCCACGCGCGTGGGCAGATTCTTCAGAAGTGGTTGTAGGGGGATGTTCTTTGACAATATAAGAAAGAGTATGCTCCCTCAACAATGCAGTAATGTTCTCAAAAATGGTTGTCATGCTGGGCTGGAGGCTGGATACATATGACACCGTCGTTGTGATCGTGCGTTGTCAAATTCTTCTTTTGGCACAGCATACCCGCACGTTTGATCTGTCACTACCCATGGCAAAGATTCGTCAATTCCTAATCTTCGCTCCACATTTCCAAATTCAGCCAGAAGCCCGTCCAGAGAGGCAAATTCCACTTTTTTATGTTGTGCTTTCACAATATATCTATCATACACGTCTCGGTAGGTATGCATTTCATGGAGAACATACCGTTCCTCTCCGGCAACTCTGACCACAAGAGGTTCGCAGAATCCTCCCAAGTCTTCATCCTGCCCACCAATATATCCTAACGCTTCCACCACTGGTTTTTGTTCTATCATGGAATAGGCTAGTTTTAAGGCTATTTATAATAATTATGGTATAAACATCGCACTCTACCTCAACCTTTAAAAACTACCACCAAATCATCAATCTATGCTTACTCCCAAACAAGTACAACTCCTGCAGGAAGAATTAGCCACAGCCAAAAATCCTCTGTTTTTTCACGATGGAGATGCGGACGGATTAGCTTCTTTTCTCGTCCTGTATAGGATTCATCACGAAGGAAAAAGCGTTGCCCTCACCAGCGCATCTAAATTAGATGCCCAATTCTTACGGAAAGTGGAAGAACTTAATCCCGACAAGATATTCATCCTTGACATTCCCATTGTAGAGCAGGAGTTCATCGATGGAGCAAAACGGCCTATCTTCTGGATCGACCATCATCCTCCGTTGGAACGACAAAACGTGCATTATTTCAACCCCCGGCTTACTGATCCTACTGCGTACGTTCCCACTACCCGCATGGCCTACCAAGTGAGCGAGAATCCCGAAGACTTATGGATCGCCACTGCTGGATGCTTAGCGGATTGGTACATGCCTGATTTTATCGATGAGTTTATTGCCCGTTATCCTCACTTGCTGCCGCAAAAAGATGATCTTTCTACCATGATTTTTCACCAGCCCGTCTCACAGCTTGTCAAATTTTTCTTCTTCATCCAGAAAGGTCCTACCTCTGAAGTGAGAAAATCTATCAGCATCCTGAAACGTATCACTTCACCGGATGAGATCTTTCAAGAAACAACCACTGCTGGGAAGTTCCTTCATAAACGCTTTGTCAGAATTAATCAAATGTATGAAGTATTATTAGCTCAGGCCATGAAACACGTCACTCGCAGTAAATTGCTGTTGTTTCCGTATACCGAAACACAATGGTCTTTTACCGCCAATCTTTCCAATGAACTCTCCGCCCGCTATCCCTTTAAAATAGTTCTCATTGCCCGCAAGAAATCTGACGAAATGAAATGCAGCATCCGAGGAAAGAACATTCTTACTCTTCTTCAGAAAGCCTTGGTGGGGATTAATGGCAGTGGTGGCGGCCATCCTGATGCCTGCGGCGCGGTCATCAAAGAAGGAGACTGGGAACGATTCCTGCAAAACCTCAAAGAAGAGATGAAACATGCTTGAACTTCTTATTTCTTTTACAGGTATTTTGTGTGGCTATGTGTTAACATACATCGCTCCGCAAGAGATAAGTGCTGGGAAAAAGTATTTCTTGATTCTAAAAAAGATAGTGTTAGGTATTATTGCGATAATGCAGTTGTCTTTCTTTGTTCAAGCTCAGAACCTGTTACTTGGACTATTGTTTTTCTTTATATTAGGTGCTACTTTTGTCATAACATTTTTTTGGAAACACTTTCTCTTGGAAATCGTAAACTATATTACCTTCCTCATTCTTCTCGTTCTTGTTTCCCCGAAGGAAGCCCAACTGCTCCTCGCCAGTGTAGTTTTCCTCTATGGCCTTCCCACGGGAACGATGTTGAAGCATGACCTCTACAAAAGATCTGGAAGAAAC
>CAYIBV010000067.1:0-7492 GCA_964361725.1 uncultured Methanosarcinales archaeon
CCGTTTGCCGTATTTTATCTAAAAGAGAAGTCTTGCCATGGTCAACATGGCCGAGTACAGCAACTAACACTTTGCGGAGGACCATGAAAGTTTAGAAATGGCGTTATTTTTTAAAGGTATCTAAGTTGCTCAAATAGTTTTTCCAGTAGCTTTTTAACAATAAACCAAAGTTACATATAGGTATAACTTTCGTTGATTTTAATGTTTTAGCCGTTTAAGTTCTTACTTGATAGTAAAAACTAAGAAAGATTTAAATATATCCTCTAGTGATATAATTTATATGTCACTCGGAGCATATTTTTTACGACGTTTCATAGGCCACTATGGTGGCGACCAGATTCTTTTGTTTACTGTAAGTCTGAGTTGTATCATTGGTGGTGTTTATTACTTATTTTTAAAGAAAAAAGATGATGAATACGATGCTTTAATTCCTCTCCATTTAAGGAAACGTTATCAAAATATCACCGGCAGTATTTGTCTTGGTCTCGGCATTATTCTTTTTGTTGTTGCACTGAATCTTTAGGAAGTCTTATTACATTTCTGTATAGTCGCAGGCGGCGAACCAAAAGATTAAGTTCTATCGGAAATAAAAGCGCCAACTCCCGAAGAGGTGTTGCGCTATTCTACTCCTTTTATCGTTGAGGGACAGAGTACCGTGTACGAAAAATGATTACGACTGTTGTGGGAATAAATGTTGAGATAATTTATAAAACCACCGCGAATACTTTTCGTTATGTCCTTCCTCACCGAACATTCCACCACCATTAACGCGGAATTACCGAAAGGCGACGTTCATGCCAAAATGGAGGTATTCTATAATCCCGTGATGGTTTCCCACAGAAATATTTCTGTTCTTCTGCTTAATTCCATTTCCAATAAAGATATGAAAATAGCAGACCCCTTGGCCGGTTCAGGAATTCGCTCGTTACGTTTCTTGAAAGAATTGAAGAAAAATAAAATCAAAGAACTGATCGTAAACGACTTTAAAGAAAATTTTAAAAAAACTTTTCAGAAAAATCTTGAATTAAATAAGATTACTTTCATTCAAAAAAATAAAATTTCCGTTCACTCCGAAGAAGCATCGTTATTCTTATTGCATCAGACCGGTTTTGATTATATTGATATTGATCCTTTTGGTTCTCCTAATCCTTTCCTGGCGGCAGCAGTGGCACGTATTTCTAGGGGGGGAATCTTAGCGGTTACGGCTACAGACACAGCTGCGCTTACCGGAACTTATCCGAAAGTTACGCAACGTAAATATTGGGCCACCCCCCTGCGGAATTACTTAATGCATGAAATCGGGTTGCGTATTCTTATTCGGAAAATTCAATTACAGGGCGTGCAGTTTGAAAAAGCATTTACTCCCATTCTTTCCTACCATAAAGACCATTACTTTCGGGTGTATGTGAGATCAGAGAAAGGAACGGAAAAATGCGATAATCTCATTAAACAACACCAATATTTCTTGTTTTGTCATTCTTGTCTTAATTTTAAAACTTCTCTTTACAATAAAGAACAGTGTGATTGCGGGGACCAATTTCAGTTTGCTGGTCCATTATGGATGGGGGAACTATTTGATCAGAAATTAATAACGATAATGGCTAAGACCAACAATTTTCCAGAAGAACAGAAATTTTTGGCTCTTCTTCAACAGGAATCAAAACACAAAATAGTAGGATTCTACGATATCCACACCATCGCTAAAAAATATAAACTATCCATTCCCCCTCTAGAACCGCTTCTCAAATGGTTATCAGCTGTACGCACCCATTTTTTATCTTCGGGGATAAAGACAGAAAAATCAATCAAAGAAGTTCTCACTGCCCTGAAACGTGTTCATAAAGTTTAAAAACAGACTTATTTCCAGAACAGAACATGAATCTACAACAGATGGTGCAATTAGCAGGTGCAGACCCACGGTATCTTAAGTTTAAATCTCCCCGTGATGCACGTGTGGTAGAGGCAATGGCACGGGTAGACCGCAGGGAGTTTCTTCCGGGAGGGGTGTATGAAGAGAAAGCAGTTCTTCCTTTTTTTCTATATTGTGAAATTGAAGATGTAGTAAGAAATCTTACACCTCAAAGAGCAGGAGAAAAGAGAGAATTTACGCAGGAAGAAGCAGAATACTTATTTGTATTATGTAAGGGAATCCTTACTTTATCCTCAGAAGCAAGAGTTCCCGTTCGTGATATCGCCTACGATCTTTGGACTCCCTCTATCGGGTACGGACAAACGTGTTCTGAACCGGGCATGGTTGCTGTTATGGTAGATCTATTAGAACTCCAGCCCGGCCAAAGAGTGTTAGAGATCGGCACAGGCTGCGGGTATCATGCGGCGGTGACAGCGGAACTGGTAGGATCCGAAGGAATAGTATATTCCATGGAACGCATTCTGCCCTTAGCGGAGATGGCGCGGGCTCATTTGAAACACCATTTTGGAGAAGATCATGGCAAAGAACGTGTTGTCGTAGTGTATGGAGATGGTTCTCGAGGCTTGCCGGAACATGCTCCTTTTGATCGCATTTATTTTACTGCCGGCGTTGATCCAAAGCGGTTTGATTCTCAGGTATTTCATGAGCAATTACAGCCAGGAGGAATCTTACTCTTTCCGGAAGTGATAGGAAGACTCATCAAGATGTACAAAAATGGTGCAGGGGTACTGGAAGAACGTCAACACTTTGGAAAGGTTCACTTTGTGCCTTTAGTACACGGCGCCCTGCTGAACCCCTCGAGTTGAGCCCGTAGGCGAAACTCGTGGTAGTTCACACCTGCGAATTTTCGTGCATAAAAAACGTAAATTTATTCCCGTCTGGGTAAATCCCCCGCAGCTCTGCTGCGATTAGGAGTTTCATTGTGTCACTTTTGGAGTAAGGATATACATTCTTCTGTTCCCTTGATAGCTTTCTCTCATGGTGGGAATATGGCGCGCTCCAATAACAATAGCTACATCTTGTTGACTGCTATTGGTAAGAGAAATGGCTCTTTGTAAATGAAGTTGAGACCTTCTATCGTTATGTGCAGCGTATTTCGCATTAATAGGGGCCACGGCCATTTCATATGCGTGCAGTTTGTAAGGTGTTATGGGTAGTGATAAATATTCTTGCGCTACTGCAAACATTTCCTGTAATATCTTCTTCCCTATTTGCTTGATATCTTGATCGTCAGCCCCATACAATCGTATTCGTTCAGGAAATAAAAATTTCAATGCCGTATAAGCAGGCTCTTTTGGGTTTGCTCTAAAAAATTCGAGGGAAAAATTAGGATCACCCATCATTTTTTGATGATAGGAGTAATCTTGGGGGCTAAACCCTTTTAAATCAGTGTTCCAAAGTAGTTCCCGGGAATCAAGACCTTCGCCTACCACTACTTTCAAACCTTCATTTGATAGGTTATATAATAACTGAAATAGTGTGTTCTGAATGATCGCTGTTCTTTCAGAATCAATCTGTTTAGTGGTATCTTTAATAAGGCCCTGTTCATTAAATCCAGCATAAAAATGTTCCTGGCCAATCAGGTAAATAGTGCCTTGAGTACTGTCAGGATTTACAACCGGCCGCTCTATGACCGCATATCTCTCAATGATGTCCTCAATGCGGTCATTGGCCTGGTGAGAAGTACTTTTTTTAATTGGTCCAAAAGATGCTACATCGCCGGGAATCAGCGCAGTTAAAGCTAGAGAAAAGTACCAAGAGATAAGATAGCGGCCCATTTTATCTATTTTATAATAGATACATTTAAATATATCTGTCTGAGTTGTGCAGTGGTATGAAAACTATCTCCAAGAATCAAAAACAAAGCGTTGATTATCATCGTGCACTCTTGTATGCTATACCTGCAGGGATTCTCGCAGCAATTCTGTGGGCCGTTATTGTAATTGTCACAGGATGGGAATTTGGATTGATCGCTATCACCATTGGGTATCTTGTGGGATATGCTGCATACTTTGGGGCAGGCAAAAAAGGGAATCAAGTTTTACAAGTTGCCAGCGCTGGAATATCATTGGTTTCAATATTTATTGGTGAGTATTTGATAACAAACCATTATTGGTATAAACAGCTCATTGCAGAAGGGATTGAAACACAGTATTTTCTGAAAGTCTGGCCAGTTGTTGTTGGAACTATTGACTACGTCATTGAAGATCCCATTACTCTCATATTTTGGGCAATTGCTCTGTACGCTGGGTATAGCATGGCGAGACCAAGAAAGGAATAATACTTTCAAAAATGTTATATGGCATATTAGTTTTGAGAAATATTATAGATTTCTGTGAAGCAGACTAATTTTAAGAAAAAGCCAATCAGAATACAAATAAAAATAGTAATCCGAAAATTAACAATAGAACGCCCATAATACCATATTTAATGGCATATGGTTTTAATTCTTTATCTTTTAAAGGTTTGTTCTTTTCCATCATATCTGTTTTTTTTGTAAATGCAACAATTATTGCAATTAAACATGCAAGTGCACATAAAGTTAAAAATATGCCTAGAAATTGCTTCCATTCACCGGTTCTTATTACTACTTTTAATGCTTCGAGTCTTCTCATAATATAATATTTTTGATAAGTGATATTTAAATATTTCGATTGGCTTGGCTAATATGAAATCCTCACAAGAAATGAAGCAACGACTTCATTTCTGCGCAGAAAACAAATAGTTTTTTGTTTTCTTGCACCAATTGGTCAGTGAGTACTGTGTGTTTCATAAGACCTACCTTGCCCTGCCCATCGATATTCTCTTCATGATTTCTTTTTTGGGTATATGCTCTGTAGCTTGCTGCGGGGAGATTCATTTCGTTTGGCAGAGTTGGAAGACGCGGTAAGATATTAAGACTTTACTCGTTCATATTGTCCTATCAATTCTATCTGAGCAATAATATGTCCTTCCATGGCTTTTTCCACTTCTTTTTTGGTTGCCCCTTCTTTCAAATTTAACATCGTATTCAATGCATACAACTTAAAGAAATAGCGATGCTCCCGGTCAGGCGGACAGGGACCACCATATGCATTATTTCCTCTGGTATTTTTTCCTAGTATTCCCGGTGGGTTGTTTCTTTCAGTAATTTCTTTTATCATTGGAGGAATATTAAACACCACCCAATGATCCCACACGTCCACGTTAAAATTCTTTTTCGCAATTTCCGGGATGTCAGGATCATCCATAATGAGAACTAATGATTTGGTAGCAACTGGAACATCAGTGATAGTTAAGGGCGGATTAATATTTTCTCCATCACAGGTATATCTACTGGGGATTTTTCCGTTTGGTTCAAATGCCGGACTGGTTAGTTGCATGGAGCTTGCCTCTGGTTGTTGTGGAATTATTTGTTGGGCTGAACAGCCGGTGAGGATGATTTCTAACAATAACAAGCCGATCAGCCCGTTTTTCATGACATAACCCAAAAAAAGAAATATCTATAAAAATGTGATGGATGCAAAATGAGTTTTGATGCTGCTTTGGATCACCCCGGGTTTACCAACTCTTGTAATTCTTCTTTTATTTTTTTCAAAAGTTGTGAGATTCTCGATTCACTTACACCATAATCCTGCCCGATCGTTCTCTCTGTTAAATCATGCCCCCACCTTTTCATGATAAGTTCTGGCCAAGGAATTCTTGACTTTCCTCCCTGCAGATTTCTCTGTTGTTCTCTATCCCTTACTTTTTTTAATACAATTCTTGCTTCTTCAACGTCACCAACTATCTCTTCCGGCGACCGCCCACTTTCAGAAAGAAATTGAGTGATAGGCGCATATTCCCCCTTTTCATTTATAACTTCTGAAATATGGGTGATGCTCCCCAAGGTTCTGAGCTCACCAAGCTCTTCCGTGGTGATGTCCATCGCCTGACATAAAGTGCTTTCATCAACGTCTCCGGTCGGGCCGCATAATCTTTCCTCAGCAGATTTTAGGCGATTTAACTTTTGCCTACTTTCCCGAGAGACATAATCCAAACTTCTTAAGTAATCCATCATCTCTCCAAAAATCCTTTTAGACATAAATGCCCCTGCGGGGCCTGCCTGAGAATCGTATCTTTGCAGAGCATCAACCATGCCCAATGTACCCGCACCGATAAGATCATCAATGTCTACTGTTCCAGGGGGGAGTGTTCTTGCTTTTTTACGGGCTATTCTGGCCACTAAAGCCATCGCTGTTTCCAATGATACTCCGTTGATTTCAGTTTCTCTTTTTGTTCCCGGATGCTGTTTTTTCTGAATCCCTTTCTTCCCCAGCAGTTCAATTCTCTGTTCATCATTCCCCATTGCCAATGCCCATCTCTGATGCAGGGCATCATACAGATTAAAAAAAGCAGCACCGTAAACCCTAGAACATCCTTTCGTCACTAACTTCACTATTTCTTGATCTTTCTCTGGAGATAATAATAGTTCCTCCAGAACTTCCTGGCGAGGTATGTGTGATTCACGGGAATAGAGCTCCTTTTGAGGCGGATAAAAAAAACAAGCGGCAAACGGGGAGAGCCAATACGAGCGATCCTGATACACCAGGCCGTCGGGGAAGTCTTGTATTCTTTTTCGTATCGTCTGCGGCGTTCTCTCAAAAATAAGAGAGAGGTCTCCTACAGAAACGAGTTCATCAAACTGGTATTTCATTTCACCGATGTATTTGACGGTTATATCTTCATCAGTTAATATTTCTTCAGCACGCAAATACCCCATCAATCTCCTATTAAATTCATCTTGATATGCTTCTACAATCCTTATTGATCTCTCCGACAGACTTCCTAAGCTAAACATACGGCTTCCCACAGGAGAATACTTATAAATCTTTTTTAATTATAGCAGACCACCATTGTGGTCAGGACTTTTATTTCCCATAATCTCATCCCAGTGCCAGATCCATCTTCGCTACTTCCGCCGACTGCACGTTCTCAATCGTTTCCATTTCTTGGGCGATGGCATCAAAATCTGCAGTATCCACATTATACATCGCTAATACCAAAACAGCAATGAGCCCAAAAGCGATGGGATCTTCTTTCACCTGCATTTCACCAATGGCTCCTTTCTCCCGGGCAATAGATTTTGCTTTCTCTTTGATTGGTTCCAGATCAACATCAGGAGATTCCGGCATTAATTTAAACGTGATAATTGCCTTAGCCATAAACTTTTACAAAAGTTTAATCAAAAAGGAATGCTTTCTTTCAGAAAGCATAATTTTGATTTGCTTATTGTCCTCCATGTTTTTAATTTGGCCCGGCAAATCGGCATGCGGGGCAGGTATACTTCGTTCCCGTCTTTCGGCATACAGAACATCGTACAATCTCATAATGAGAACATTGCGGGCAGGAGAACATGATACTACCTGCATCATTGACCACGGTCTTTTTACAGGAAATACACATTTTATCTGCCATGATGAACTCTCAAACTGCCGCCTCTTTATAAATCTTTTTCCACTCGTCGTGGCAAGAAATAAAAATCCCCCTCGCAGCAGTCTAGTCACTGCGTTCTGTTCCGCAGGAACGCTCCGAATATCAATG
>CAYIBV010000068.1:0-7491 GCA_964361725.1 uncultured Methanosarcinales archaeon
CACCAGAAGAGAGAGTAGCATTGGAAGAAAAACTACAAGAAACACGACAGGTACTCACAGAAAGAGTACGAGAACCATTTAATAAAGTGGTGTGGTTGTCTGATGTCTGTGGGTATCGTTATAAAGAGATTGTGACAGAGTTAGGTATTCCTCTTGGCACAGTGATGTCGCAGTTGCATCGGGGAAGACAGCAATTGTATGCGGCCATGAATGGGGAGCAATTATTCTTAAGGAGAATAGTCGAACTTCAATAAGAAAATGTTAAGTCTACTTCTTCAGCAGGAACTGATCCACAAGATAGGGGATCATAAAGACGAGGGCAAAGAGAATGGCTATAATGCCGGGACTCTGGACAGGTGTCTGCAGTTCGGCATGGGCTAGCAGTTTGTTGGAGGCAAGAACCATGATAAAAATATTTGCCAAGGCGATGCATGGAATGATAATTGCCGCAAGAAGGTGATGTTTTAACTGTAAATGACCGATGTCTGTGACAAGAAAGTTATAGATGAAGCCCATCATCAATGCAAGGAGAATGACAATGGCATATACAATCCAATTATCGAGAATGAGAAGGAAAGGGATAAGGATCAGGGAAAGGATAATGTTTCCTACGATGGTTACCAACAAAGCGCACCAGAACACAATTTTTGAAAAATGGACGTCATGAGCGGCTTGGCGGTGGAGAAGGGATTCTGCGTGTTTAATCTCGCGTTCACTCCAGCCTTTTTCTTTCAGTTGCAGTTTTGTGTTTTTTTTCATAGTTTTTATGATTAGGCATGCAGATTGGTGAGGGAAAGATGATGAGCGATAGTCTTGAATTCCCGCGCGGATTTTGACCAGGGATACATGTAGGTGATGGGCATTTGATGATGGAGAGCCTTGCGCATTTTGCGGTCATATTTAATATTTCCAACGATGTGGTGGCCTAAGAGTTGTTCTACTTCTTCTGGTTTCATTTCATGACGGCCGTTATGGGTCATATTCAAAACAATGCCGGCGATAGTGTTATTATGATGTCGTGCAAGCTGGATGGTTTTAAGAGCATCCATGACAGAGCTGAGGTTGGGATTAACGACCAGTAATGCTTCCTCGCTCTGTTTGAGGACTTCATTGACTTCAAAACCTAATCCAGAAGGAGCGTCAATGAGCACGAAATCAGCAGTATCATCCAAGTGTTCGATGAGCTCAGCGATTTTCTGGGGGTTGGTTTTCTGGAATTCGCTGAAGGAAGGGGAAGCGGGAATGATGGAGAGGCCGCTTTCATGCAAGTAGGTAATTTCTTTCAGAGTTTTTTCTTTGCGCAGGAATTTGTTGATGGTTCCTTCAGGATTGAGGAAGCCTAATTGAAGGCCTAAATTGGGAGTGACAAGGTTGGCATCTACGAGAATGGTCTTTTTGCCCAGTTTTGTCAGGGCATGACCAAGATTGATAGTGGTGGTGGTTTTCCCTGCGCCTCCTTTCCCAGAAACAATAGCAATAAATTTAGTCATAGTTATTCCTCTTTTGATAGAGAGAATGAATTGTAGGAGGAGTATTTAATATTTTTGCTTAGTCTTCTTCAGGTATTCCCACAATCTTACCCCAAGCATAGCGGAAGAAGCGGTGGGAAAATTTCTCACAGTTCATTAAGCTGTCAATATCCATTTCTGCGGTGGCGTTGTTTTCCAACTCGACAATCAACGTAACGTGCCGGCGGTATTCCTGACGTTTCTGATACGGCAGTTTGAGAATGGTTTTCAGGAAGGCGTAAAAAGTCATATATTTCTGCAATTCTGCGTCTTGGTTGTACATTTCTCCCAGACGCTTAGCGCGCAGAGCGGGGCTTTTGGGAAGAGCGTCTATCAACCCTTTTTCTTTAGCGTCTTCCAAGTATCCTTCAATGATGAGGTCGTAGACGCTGATTAAACGATGCAAGGCATTGACAAGAACATCAGTAGTGCGGGAGTACTTCAAACTAACGTAGATAATGTGCTCTAACCGTTTGAGCTCTTCCCGGGCCTCTAATAAATACTCATTCATACTGTATATGCTTTTTTACTACGGAAGAACAGTATTCTATTTATACTTTTCTATTGAAAACTTTGTAAAATTCCTATTTTCAGGCAAAGTTATCTATTGAAATCTGAGGACTCCGGGAACAAACGCCAGGAATTCTTTGGTGGCATTCAGGTGATTTCGCAGTTCTTTGAGTGAGAGAGATTGAATTTCATAGTTTTTGGTGGCGATTAAGTAACGGTTTCCCCGCTGAAAAGATACGGAAGACTGTTTATATTGTTCTTCTAACTGCTGAAAGTGTATCATAAGGTCAATAAACTTTTGGGGGATGTTGTTCCGCTTAGCACTTTTGGAGCGGAAGAGGTTAAATTTGCTTTGAAAGTCTGTTTCTACGTAGTGGGGCACGAGATGAAGCTGTCGTTCGTACTGAAGAATAGAATCCATCGCTGCTTCTAGAGATAGTCTCAGGTTATTAATAACACCCAGAAAGAGTTTGGGATCTTCTACCATAGGATAAGTCACGTTGAGAAGGTGGAATGCGGAATCGTATTTGAACTTAGCTGTTTCTAAAGATTGGAGATAGGAGGAAGGCATACAGGGAGGAAAAGAGAGGTAGTATAAAAATTATTCTTCTTTTAGGTCTATAATAGCTTGGGCGAGATCCCCTTGGGCTTTTTGTAAGGCGTTCTGGGCAGTGTTGCGGTCTGCACCAGTTTGGTCTATGACAGTCTGCACATCCTCTTCTGAAATCTCTGGTGTCGTAGAAGAAGATCGTTCTTCAATCTCTCCGCTGATCTGAAACGTTTCCTGTCCCATCATGTTTACTTTTTGCACGGAAGGGTTTGTAATGACCAGAAGTTTGTCCCGGGTTTTAATAATAACTTCTGTGGCGGGAATATCTACCTGCTGGATGCCCATCTGGCGCATCATCTGCTGCATTTTACGGGGATTAATGTTAGGAATCATGTTCTATCCAAAAAAGCGTCCACCAAATTGATTGAGAAGGATGATGAGAAAGATCATGACCACACACATGACAATGACCGCGCCGGGAGAGAGTTCAATCTTTGATTTATATTCATCAAAGTAGCGGGTTAGGCCGCCTTGTCCAGAGGGTAAGCGAATCTTGTTGTCTTGTGCCATATGCACTTAATAATGGTGGTGTTTTATAAGGTTTTTGGAAGAATACGGGGTCATAAAGTATAGGCTTATTAGAAATGATGTGGGGTTAAGACCACAGACGCAGTCCGTAATATACTAAAAATCTTTAGATTTCGAACGGAAATCTAAAGATTTTGGTATATGCAAGAAGGCAAAGCTTTCTGCACGCCAAAGGGAAGAATATCCCTTTGAGCGTACCAAATGAATTAGGTTCGAAACCTAATTCCTTTTAGTATAAGTTGCCATCATTTCTACTCAAGAAATAGAGAAACTACTCTATTTCTGAGCTGAAAATTATTGATTTTCATGCTTAGAAAATCTGTTTGGAGATGAGGGGCGTAAAAACTACGGACAAAGTCCGTAGTTAGCCCCAAATAAACAGATTTTCTTTATTTTAATGTGGTTTCCAACAGAACCATTTAAATTTTTAAAAAACTATGTGGTTTCAGAAAAGTTTATATAGTTCTCCTTTTATTTTAGGAGTATGATTATTAAAACAAAGAAAAGAGTGTACTCTCCGGCAACTGATAAGATACTTCACTATTTTTTCAGCTTTCCTCTTACCGAGGCCACTCTTAATCAAGTGGTTTCCAAGCTTCAGATTTCTAAATCATCAGCAAACAAATCTATCCGCCAGCTACTACAAGAAAAATTTCTTCAACGTAAAATTGTCGGTCGAACATGGCTACTCTCTTGTAACCAGCATCACCAGTACAATTCTTCTCGGAAAATTGCCTATTTCCTTGGCGAAATAGTAGACTCGGAACTTCTTCCAGCACTCCGCAAAGAATTCCCTTCAGCCAAAGCCATAATTCTCTTTGGAAGTTATCGGAAGGGAGATTGTACTGACCAGAGCGATGTTGATATTGCTATAGAATGGGGTGTAACAAAAATCATAGAGTGGGGGAAATTTGAGCAGCTGGGGTATCGCCGGAACGTTCCCATAAATGTACATCTCATCTCCCGCAAAAATATAAACATTAATCTCTTTGCAAATATCGCTAATGGTATAGTCCTAGATGGATTTTTAGAGGTACAACCATGAGAATTAAGCGGCCAGATACAAAAGATGCCCGAAGCCTGCTGGAAGCGGCTCACCAAGAGATGAAGTTTACCCTCCACTCTCTAACTGTTTCTGAAGAAGCGGCTTCTACCATCGTTAGAAATATCTACGAATGCTTTCGGATGCTTGGCGATGCTCTACTCACTTGGAAAGGGATAGAAAGCACTGATCACCTACAACCAATTCATGAAATTCTAAAGTTGGATGTACATACAGTACGGCCTCTTCAAATGATAGACCACCTACGTCGGCTTCGCCATAACATTAATTATTATGGCTACAAGCCCACAGTAGAAGAAGCAGAGGAAGCGATTTCTATCGCCCGTAGTTGTTTTGAGGCAGTTTACCAGAAAGTAAAAGCTCTTATCGAAGAGAAGTAAATGCTTGATATTATGCAAAAAATTTCACAGGGTGTAAAACCTCGCCATTCCCTGAAAAATGTCCGCATTTTTGGGGTCCCAGAAGCTATTGCTTCTGTGGATATGGCGAGGTGGTTTCACGCATTTTTATCATACGTATTTCTGCAACAAACATTTATTAACCCGCATTTTTTCTAGCAGGACATGAATCCCAGTTCATCTGCGACACGCCCTGCGGCAACCACAGTGGTATCTTTGGAAGAAGCAATTGAACAACGTCTTGAGCGTATCCTCAATCCATTTTCAACCCTGCACCAGCAGTAGGTAGGGCTTCCTTCCGGCAAGCGTTTAGCGTTTGAGGCATTTGCCCGTGAATATCCTCAATATCTTGAAGGGGCTAATTATGGTGACTGCATCAGGGCACTGTATAACCAAAAATTACAGCAGCTGGCGCGCCAGTACCGCTTTGCGCACCAGCTGGTTCGATTTTTTGACGATTATAAAGATGAAAGCAGTGCCGAGCAATTTAGTGCGGGATATCTTCGTCAGGAGAGAGCTGGCCGGACGCTGCTGCACAACCTGTCTAATCACGGTTTTTCTTTTGACGGGTTGGTACGTATTGCCGCGCAGATGCGGCCGGAGATGGCACCACCTACTACTTCCCACCTGCTTCCCAGAATACCGAAACCCGTTGAAACACATCCTGTCTCAGACTATAAAAATGTCTATTATTTTTTGCCGCGGCCTTTTGAAACGCTGGTTTCAGAAGCATTATGGGAGCTTGAGCTTGGCGACCGTTTTCCATCTTTTGAAAACGTTTTTCCATTGGACAGCCAGTATTGTGAGCATATTCTTCAGTCGCATGATGGCAGGAGTAAATTAGAAAAACTTGCAGAAGCAAGTGGTTTTCTGGAAGAAGAGGGATTTACGGCGTTTCATGCACAGCAAGTTGTACAAGGAAAGGATTGGGATAAGAGGCTGGATTGGATTCTCACTTCTTATGCCGGTTTAAAACAAGCTGGATTTAAACCATCCCACGCCGCCAAAATAATAAGAGGCAAAGATTGGGATAAAAAGCTGGATTGGATTGCAGAGAATTATAAAGCTGTTTTAGAGCCTCTTGGTTTTAATGGCTCTCACGTTTCTCAAATCGTTATTGGTGCTGATTGGGATAAAAAGCTGGATTGGATTGAAACTGATTATTCGCGTTTTCAAGCGTATGGCCTTTCTGCTTACAAAACTGCCCATCAGTTGCAAAAAAAAGAGTGGCGTAGCTGGATTGCAGGTCTTGCCTCAAAAGAAGCATTGCTTGATAAGATACAAGTGGAGGATGAACGCATCTCTCCGTTTGCTGAATCATATCTGCGCATGCTTGTTTTTAACGGCCACTGTGCAGAAGAAGTGTCCAGCTTGATTGAAGCGTGCACCTATGAGCAGATTGACAAGTTCAAAGAGAACATGGCCGGAATTTCAGGGAGTAATGATATGCAAACGCCTGAAGATGTTATCAACGTGCTTCATGACCGTTTTGATTATACCCCAGAACAGGTTGTTCTGTATCTCAAAGCCATAAACAAAAACAAAACCGGCCTTTTGTCATGGTACACCACCGGCGAAATGTACGCGCACCATAATCTGCCATTTGATGAAACGCTTGAACGGCGCACTGCCGGTCTTGAGCCATCACCAGAAGACTTCGCTGAACGTGAAGAAACAAGAACACACTTGTTCCAGCTCCTTCAGCAAAAAGCCCCTCAAACGTACCCGCTTATGCGGCGTCTGGTCATGGATTACGAGGGTGACATCGAATTGCTCACCGCACCGGAACGAGAACAATTCAATACAACGCTTACCTCCCTAAGAGAAGATAAGATCTTAATGGCAGAACTGTATGATCTGTTGTCTTAATTCACTTTTTTCTCATCTGAAGCCGTGCAAAGCATACAGGTTTTTTGATCAAACTTTTTCAAACACATCGATATGGTGAATAGGGGTTTTTACTCCATTTTTTTCTAAAAAAAATGGGTAGAGTGGCATAAGCCGCCTTATGTCAGACCCAAAACAAAAGCAAGCGCTTTTGTCGATGGTCTGTGAAAGCATTCAACTACGCGTTCAAAACGAACTTGCACCAGCCATGTCTCATACGAATTGCTTCTTGAGACACCCAAAGTATTACTTTGGAAGGATTCGCCGTTTCATCGTTCCCTGCAAGGACGTCAACAGATTAACTCATCTCTTTCACAAGAGACTTCGCCATATCATCCCATCTTGCAGGACGTGTCGTTTCTATGCCAGAGCCAGGGATTTCTCCCTCTTCCTAACGGAAGTGGCCTGTTTGAGGTGGGCGGACTTTCCTGGGTGTCCTTGCGGATCCCTTCGCTTCCTGCCACTGCTACCAATATGTATTCTACAGTAGCTATTTTATAAAGATTTCTCCTGAAAAATGAGATTATTTATTTTTATACAAAATCGCTGTTATGGTTGCTGTGTAGGGGGCCCCATCACATTCCTGCTTGCTGTCTTCAACGGAACTGCCAATGACTTCGTAGGCATCTGCTCTTTCTTGTTCTGCGAGAGTTACCAATTGGTCTAGGGCATCGTTTTCTGCCCATGCCTGAGTAGGATGGTTGCGTGCAGAATGGGTGGATATAGTGTTCATTCTGTTTCCTTCATACGGAACACCTCGTTCATTCACTAACTGTCCAATCTCTTTCTGAAAATGTATTCGTTGGAGTGCTGGCGGGGCAGTTTCCTGCACCACCTCTCGTACTTGATCCAGAGAATCAAGTGTGGTGGTTGGTCCAAAGTAATTTTCATCAATAACCCGTTTGTGTTCGTCTGCTTTCTGTTGTGCTTCTGCATCATTGTCTGCTTCAAAGCGGAACTCGTCATGATGGGGCTCAGGGTCGGACA